>JAAYLY010000046.1 GCA_012521625.1 Tissierellia bacterium
GATCCTGAGAGCTACTATGACTTGGTGGAGAAGGTATCTGTTAAGCGTAGGGAAAGGGAGGCCTTTATCCAGGAGATTATCGAAATCCTATACGACAAGGTAACCTCCATGGGCATCAACTGTGAAATCAGCGGCAGGCCTAAGAACTTCTACAGCATTTACAAGAAGATGACGGTACAGGGTAAGAGTTTTGAGGAGATTTACGATCTTACGGCCATCAGAGTCCTGGTGGATACCATAAAGGACTGCTACGGGGTCTTAGGTATAGTCCACACCCTATGGAAGCCCATTCCTGGCAGGTTTAAGGACTATGTGGCCATGCCTAAGCCTAATATGTATCAGTCCCTCCACACTACTGTAATCGGGCCTAAGGGGGAGATCTTTGAAGTTCAGATTAGGACCTATGACATGCATAAGACGGCGGAATACGGTATTGCAGCCCACTGGAAGTATAAGGAGGGGACCACCAAGTCCGATAATTTCGACCAGAAGTTAACCTGGTTGAGGCAACTGTTAGAGTGGCAGAAGGATTTGAAGGATCCCAAGGACTTTATGGAAACCCTTAAGATAGATTTCTTTACCGATGAAGTCTTCGTCTTCACCCCAAAGGGAGACGTTATCAACCTACCTGAAGGCTCCACCCCTATAGACTTTGCCTATAGGGTTCATACGGATATCGGTAACCGCTGTGTTGGTGCAAAGGTCAACGGTAGGATTGTGCAGCTAAATTATAAGCTGCAAAATGGAAATATAGTGGAAATCATAACTTCATCTAACGCTAGGCCTAGCAGGGACTGGCTGAATATAGTTAAGAGTACCCAGGCTAAGTCCAAGATCAGGCAGTACTTTAAACAAATGGATAGGGAAAGTAACATTATCAAGGGTAAGGACAGCCTGGAGAAGGAGTTAAAACGCCTAGGCTATAAGCTTAATGAAATCCTAAGGGATGATTGGCTAAAGGCCATAGCAGAGAAGCTGAGCATAAATTCCATTGACGACCTATATGCCTCCATCGGCTATGGAAACGTCAAGCTAAATCAGGTAATAAGTAGGCTTAAGGACTTCTATGCCGATTATTATAAGTCTAAATATGGAAAGGAATTTAAGCATAAGGCGGTTAAGGAACAGAAGAAAAGACCTAGGTCAAGCTCAGGCATTAGGGTTAGAGGAGTAGATAATATTAAGGTAAGGTTGGCTAAATGCTGTAGCCCGGTACCTGGCGACGAGATTGTAGGCTATGTAACGAAGGGTAGGGGTGTTTCTGTCCATAGGGCAGACTGTCCTAACATCATGCTAGATGATGCAGAGGAAAGGCTAATAGATGTGGAATGGGATACTGAAAAGAGGGCTTCCTACTTGGCTGAGATCCAAGTTAGGGCTATAGATAGAAGCGGTCTACTGGCCGATATAGCCACTAGGATTAACGATATGAATATTAGCCTTGTAAATATCAATGCCAGGACTACTAAGGATAGGGTAGTCATAATAAATATGACCTTGGAGATAAACGATATAGATCAATTGGAAGATGTTATGAAGAGATTGAGGAAGATTAAACATATTATAGATGCTTATAGAGTTACCACATAGGAGGGAAGAGATGAGAGCAGTTGTACAAAGGGTTAAGGAAGCTAAGGTGGAAGTAGATGGTGAAATAGTTGGAAGTATAGCTGGGGGCCTACTGGTATTTTTAGGGGTAGGTGAGGAGGATGAGGAGAAGGACCTGGACTATATGGTGGATAAGGTTCTTGGCCTAAGGATCTTCCAAGATGAAAATGATAAGATGAACCTATCCCTTTTAGATGTAGGTGGGGAGTTATTGGTAGTTTCTCAATTTACCCTATATGGCGACGCTAGGAAGGGTAAGAGGCC
>JAAYLY010000047.1 GCA_012521625.1 Tissierellia bacterium
CTGCAAACATAGCTTTAGAGATAGACCGCTGGTTTGCCCTCCAAAAAGAAAGGCTAGACGAGATAATTGAAGGTATGATAGTGGTAGATAATTTCCAATACGATTTTGGGTGTGATTATTTACTGGAGGCAGTAAATCGAACTGGTAACCATTATTACATGGCCTTTTCAGATCAGTACTATCTCCATCCTCAGCGTAGGGTCATCGACTACGACCCAACCCAAAGGGGCTGGTATATTGGCGCCATGGAAAATAAGGGAGACTTTTATATAGCTCCTCCCTATGTGGATTCAAGAACTGGAAACATGGTAATTTCAATTGCAAGGGCATTTGAAACCTTAGATGGCAGGGAGGGTGTAATCTCTTCAGATATAGAAATAGGTAGCCTAATGGACTTTATTTCAAAAGCACATATTGCAGAAGATTCCTATGCCTTTCTAATGGATAATTTCAATAATATAGTTACCCACCCTAATGCAGAATTTCTACCTAAAGAGGATGAAGCCACCAACATCCAAGAAATATTAGAAGGTAGCTTATTGAATATTTTAAATGAACAAGAACTGGATTTTAAGGATAGAAGAATTACAGATTATGATGGAAAGGATAGGTTTATCTATTTCGAAGATGTAGAAGAGTCCAATTGGAAGGTAGGCATTGCTGTTTCAGCAGATTATGCCATGGGAACAGTAAGTAAAACCTTTTCTTATAGCATTTTGGCAGCTCTTATTTTATTGATAGTTGCTACGGTCACAGCCCTATATATTTCAACTTCAATAACCAAGCCTATAATAAGTACTGTAGATATAGCTGAAGATATAGCCAGCTTGAACCTACAAAACCAAATAGATGAAAAGGCCTTAAATCGAAAAGATGAAATAGGCCAAATGTTTAAGGCCTTCCAAGGCATCAACAATCAACTTAGACTTTTTATGGATAATTTAAGGGATTCTATCTTAACTAATGAAAAAGTCTATAGGGACACCCTTGGCGAAATAACTAAATTAAATAACCTAGCCCAGGATACTTCAGCTACAACTGAGGAGTTATCTGCAAGCATGGAGGAGACATCTGCCTTTACTGCTACAGTTAATGAGGCAACCAACGATATCAGCCATGCCATTTCCGACTTTACTGAAAAGGTAGAACAGGGCTCTATAACTTCCAATGATATTACCACTAGGGCTGACAGGCTAAGTAAAAAGTTTATGGAAGCTAAAGATAATACCATGGGAATTTATGCTAACACTAGGGAACAGATAGAAAAGGCTATAGAATCATCAAAAAAAGTAGCCCAAATAGAAATCTTGTCAGATGCTATTCTTAAGATTACCGAGCAGACAAGCCTGCTTTCCTTAAATGCGGCAATAGAGGCTGCCAGGGCTGGAGAATCCGGCAAAGGATTTGCAGTAGTTGCAGAGGAAATAAGGAAGCTAGCTGAGGATTCCAACCAAACGGTAGTGGAAATTCAAAGGGTGGCCAATGATATAACAGCAGCTGTTGAATTATTAGTAAGTAGCACCACTGACTTAATTAACTTCCTAGAAAGTGATATAATAAGGGACTACGAAAGCATGGTAGCTGCCATTAACCAGTATAGAAATGATGGATCCCAGCTGAATAATATTATAATGGACCTTTCAGCCACTTCTGAAGAATTAGCAGCAACTGTGCAAAGTATTTCTTCCTCAATTAATGAAGTAACTATAACCATTGATGATTCCACTAATGCCATAGCAAACATAGCTGAAATGAATATGAATATAGTGGAAGCTATAAACTCTATAAATAATATTATGAATGAAAATAAAAGGATAACTGAAAATTTAACCCAACTGATTTCAAAGGTTAAGCATTAAGATTTCTTGACAATTTGAAAATAACTTGATATTATACTGACTAATATATTAAATTCAATGCGTAGGAAAAGTAGTCATACCATAAGGTTATAGAGAGCTGGGGAGGGTGGAATCCCAGTACTGGCGGTTTGATGAATGGGCCTACAAGAAGATTGGTGAAAGCTTGTCAAGTATCCAATTCCGGGGGTTTCCCGTTATAGAAACAGGATATCTAGCATCATGCTACGTATCTTTAGAGTGAGACTATCCCTTATTGGATAGTCTAATTAAGGTGGCACCGCGAATATGCCTTTCGTCCTTAAACTTAGGACGGAAGGCTTTTTTTATTTATTAAATAAAGGTGGTGATAGTATGTTGTGAAAGGAATCTCATAAATTGAATAGTTACAAATATATAAACAAAATAATTGAAAGGAGAAATTATATGAGATTAAAGGATCAAATCATGACAACATTACTATTAACCATTGGCTTATTACTCCATTATATAACACCAGGTCTACTAGGCGGTATGAAATTCGATTTTTTACTAATATTTATCCTGGCTTCCCTATTGATAAATTCTAAATTTGATAATATTATTTTGACTGGACTTTTAGGAGGACTTTTATCTGCCATGACAACCACTTTTCCTGGTGGTCAGATACCAAATATCATAGATAAGATGGTAACCTGCTTATCCATGTACCTAGTAATTAATTTTTTTAAAAGATATAGCCTAAATGTAATCAAGGTGGGCATTATAGGAGCATTGGGCACCCTAATAAGCGGCATTACCTTCCTAAGCTCCGCCTTATTTATTACTGGTTTACCAATGCCTTTGCCTCTACTGGTAAAAGGAATTGTACTACCTACTGCCATCGTTAATACTATGGGAATAGTTGTAATCTACAAGACATTAATAACTACCATGAAGAGGCTAGGAATTAATCCCCAATAAAAGAATAACAGCAACAAGAAGTTTTCTCTTGTTGCTGTTTTATATAATGGGTTAAAGTTCTAATATTGAAAAATTTGAAGTATTATTTAGTCTATCATTCACCATACTTTAAAATATATGATTATATCAATGTTTAAAGTTGTCAATAATAGAAATATGCCAATATTTGAGGTGTTAAATCCCTGCCATTTCACATGTGAGAAAAGAGTAAATATTCCAA
>JAAYLY010000048.1 GCA_012521625.1 Tissierellia bacterium
AAAATCTATTTTTCATATCCAAGGCTGAGGCCTTACTGAAGGTAATGGAAAGGATTCTTTCGGGCCTTATATGGTGATTAAGGATTAAATTGCGTGTCCTGTGTATTAGAACAGTAGTCTTGCCGGCCCCCGGAACTGCTAGGATTAAGGCTGGTCCGTGGGTATGCTTAATGGCTTGAAGCTGTTCATTACTTAGTTCCATCTTAACACCTACTTTTGTCAGTATTACTTTAGCTTAACTATTATTATGATACCATAAAAATAGCCCTATTGAATATGGGCTGGTGTTTTTACAACAAAAATTTGGATATATTATATAATACCAGTACTAAAGGGTGGAATAATATGAAGGATAAGCTTAAAAAATTTGATGGATTTCTAATTAACCTAATAAACCATAGGATGAAAAATCCTTTCTTAGATAAATTCATGTATAGGATAACGGATCTTGGTGGTGCCATATTCACCACCCTATTTTCATCTTCCTTAGTAATCCTTGGTGACAATAAGATGAGGATGATTGGTTTAGAAGCCCTAGCTGTTTTAGCCTTAAGCCAGATAGTGGTTCACAGCCTTAAGGTCCTCCTAGGTAGGGAAAGGCCTTATAAGATGATTCAGCAGCTCCATACCTTCGGCATAGATTTAAAGGATTACTCCTTTCCCTCAGGCCATACTACCGCCAGCTTTTCAATAGCAACCGTCCTGGCCTTAAATTTCCCAAATGTATGGCTTTTGACCTATCTATACGCCATTACAATTGGTATTTCAAGGATATATTTAGGAGTTCACTACCCATCCGATGTGCTTGCTGGTATCACCTTAGGTGTGGGGAGTTCCATTTTGGTCCATCTCTACCTACTTAGATATATAGAGGAATTAGCCCAGCTAGTAGGGCTTGTCTGATGTTTTAGCTAAAATTTAAGTGGTATATATAGTATAAAGAATGGAGGGGTATCATATGTTAATGGGAAATTTCCTAAGAAATAGAAAATCCATAAGGGACTTTAAAAGGGAGAGTGTAGAGGCTGAAAAGCTTGAAGAAGTTAGAACGGATATGAAGGCCTTGGAAAAAGAAGGGCAAGGGGATTTTGCCTTTAGGCTGTTTGAAGACGGAGAAAGGATAAGGGAAGCCTTAGCAGGCAAGGCCGGCTATGCAGGAGTTATGATAGAAGCACCCCACTATATTGCCCTAGACATCTTAAAGGATTCTGACTCAGCCTTGATCTACGGTGCCTATTATATGGAAAAACTAATAACAGAATTAAATAAAAAGGACTTAAGCACCTGCTGGATATCCTTAGATGAGGTTGATGAAAAGCTAAAGAAGGAACTATTTGGAAAGGATATCAAGGATATAGGATATATCTTAGCCTTTGGCTATGAAAAACCACACAATCCCTTTACTTCTGAAGAACCCTATAGCGTTAAATTTGGCATAGAGGATTTTGTCTTTGATGAAAAGCTGGAAAGGGAAGTGGAAAGGGATAAGTTGGAAACCTATGGTTTAATAGATCTATTTTATTATATAAGATTTGCTCCCTCTACTAAAAATCTCCAGCCCTGGAGATTCCTATTTAGGGATGATACTACCATAGAGCTATTACTAGCCTTTGAGGATTGGGATAGGCATCTGTTGGTAGATGCAGGGATTATAATGTATTATTTTGAAGAGTTGGGCAGATACGCAGGTATTAACAATAAATGGCAGTTAATAGATGGAGAAATTTATCAGGGAGAGCAGTATAGGTATAAATCCATTGGCTTATTTAAACTTTAATTTTGTTTTTTTAGTTTTAGAGTTTGATTTATCCCACATTTTGCAGCTGCAAAGTGTGGGATTTTTTTATAAATCCCCTTAAAAAACGTTGACAATTAAGGATTTAAGGCATATAATTAAATAAACACATGAACAAACATTCATATGTTTAAATGAAAGGGGGATTTAAATGGCTCGAATTGAATTTGAATTAAAGGGTTTAGATTGTGTCAGCTGCGCCCTGAAAATTGAAGAATCAACAAAGGAGTTAACAGGAGTTAAAAAGGCTAATTTAGACTTTGTAAGTAAGAAGATTAGAGTTGATATAGATAATAGTGTTGATATGCATAATATAAAAAAGGATATTATAGCTATAGTAAACCGCCTGGAACCAGATGTAAGGGTAGTTGACCTATCTAAGGGTAAAGATGAAGGCCACCATGACCATAGTCATGACCATGATCATGGCCATGTAAGTAGAAGTGATTTTATTAAGATACTTTTAGGACTAATCCTATTTATCCTACCAGCCCTATTAAGGTTAGAAGGTATTGTTAGATTACTAGTATATTTAACCTCCTATTTTATTGTAGGGTATGAAGTAATAATAAGGGCAGGAAAGAACATAGTAAACAGGATGCCCTTTGATGAAAATTTCTTAATGACCCTGGCTACAGTGGGGGCTTTTATCATAGGGGAATATCCTGAAGGTGTAGCAGTGATGCTTTTCTATCAGCTAGGAGAACTATTCCAGAGTATGGCGGTAAATCATTCTAGAAATTCAATCCAAGCTCTTCTGGATATTATGCCAGATTATGCAAACCTACTTCAAGGTGATGAAATAGTAGTGGTGGAACCTGAAAAGGTCCGTAAGGGGGACTATATAGTTATAAAGCCAGGGGAAAAGGTACCCCTAGATGGGGTAGTAGTGGAGGGTGAATCTAGCCTAGATACTTCCAATATAACAGGGGAAAGCCTCCCTAGAAGTATTAGAGTCGGTGATGAAATCATCTCTGGGGCTATTAATATGCAGGGACTGCTGAAGGTAAGGGTAGAAAAGGAATTAAAAGATTCAACCATAAGTAAGATCCTAGATTTAGTTGAGAATTCCTCCAATAAGAAGGCCCCAACTGAAAGGTTTATAACTAGGTTCGCTAGATACTATACCCCCATAGTGGTCTTTATAGCCTTAGGCATCGGCTTACTACCAAGCCTACTCTTCCAAGGGGACCTGAAGACTTGGGCATACAGAGCCTTGGTATTCTTAGTCATATCCTGTCCATGTGCCTTAGTCATCTCTATACCCCTAGGTTTCTTTGGGGGCATAGGGGCAGGATCTAAGAAGGGAATCTTAGTTAAGGGTGGAAACTTCCTGGAAGCTCTAAATGATCTAGAAGTCCTAGCCTTCGATAAGACTGGTACCCTTACTAAGGGGGTATTTAAGGTTTCCAGGGTAAAAGCTTACCCTCCTTATTCTGAAGAAGAGATATTAGAACTGGCAGCCTATGGGGAAAGCTTCTCCAACCACCCTATTGCCCTATCTATCCTAGAGGCTTATGATGGGGAAATAGATAGAGACCTAATAGAGGATTATAGGGAGATTTCTGGTAAGGGTATAGCCGTAAGGATCAAGAATGAAAATATCCTATTGGGAAATAGGGGCTTGATGGAAGATAACTCTATAACTATAATAGAAGAAGATTCTATAGGCACCCTAGTTTATGTGGCTAGGGAAGGAGAGCATATTGGAACTATCATAGTTTCTGATCAATTAAAGGATAATATAGTGGAAGATATAAGGAAGCTGAAGGAGATGGGCATTAAGGAAACCATCATGTTGTCAGGTGACAATAGTTCTACTGCCAAGAG
>JAAYLY010000049.1 GCA_012521625.1 Tissierellia bacterium
CCCCTCTCCTTTAAAACCCTCCTAACGGGCTTATTACCTGTACCGTTTAGGGGAGTATAGATTACTTTTATGTCCCTATCTATATCTTCATTTATGGCTAAATTCAAGGTCTCCTGAATATATTTATCATCTATTTCCTTTCCGATATATTGGATTAGGCCTTCCTCTAGGGCCTTATCTAAATCCATAAGTTTGATTTCGCCGAAATCTTTAATCTTAGCTATTTGCTCCAATATCTCCTTGGCTATATCGTCTAAGATCTGTGAGCCCTCTTCCCAATATACCTTGTATCCATTATAGTCCTTGGGGTTGTGGCTGGCAGTTATCACTATACCGGAGATGGTCCCTAGTTCCCTTATGGTATAGGACAAGACAGGGGTAGGTCTAATCCCGTCGAATAAATAGGTCTTTACACCATTGGCTGCCAAAACCCTGGCTGCAATGTCAGCAAATTGATCCGAATACATCCTGACGTCATAGGCTATGGCTACACCCCTTTCCATAGCTTCCTTACCCTTGTTGACGATGGTTTGTGCTAAACCCTGGGTGGCCAAGGCTACGGTATATCTGTTCATCCTATTAGTACCTGCACCGATTTTACCCCTCAAGCCGGCAGTACCGAATTCCAAGTCCTTGTAAAATCTATCTTCAATTTCCTTTTCATCCTTTAAGGCCCTTAGTTCCTCCTTAGTCTCCTCATCGAAATACTGGCTCTGTAGCCAATAGTTATACTTATCCTTATAGTTCAAATTTATCACCCCTGATTATTATTGCTATAAGCTTTTTTCTTAATATTGTTATTTTTTATATCTACTTGTTATTTTATTACAAGCTAAGATATAATCAAGCCTTTTTATGATTTCTTGGCTAAATTCCTCTAATATAAAAATTACCCCCTATGATACAGGAAGGTATCATAAGGGGTGTTAGTAGAAACGTACCTATTTGGTGGAAAAATAAACCTATAAACCTAATAGAATTTCTTACTTCAAGGGTCATCCTATGATTTAACTTTTATGGAGTAGCCTTCGCAGTATAAAGTTCCTTAGATTAAATTCCATTAAACTTACTTAATGCAACATATAACTCATCGGCCTTAGGCGGTTGAATTTCTTCTATTCCTGAAAGGCCTTCCATATATAAACCCTCCTCTATAACCTCCCCTATAAGGGTCAATGGAATCCCTTTCTTCTCCAGTTCTGCCTGTAGTAGCTCTACTTGTTCATCACTTGCAATCATCAGCATACTACCGCTGGATATAAGCCTTAAAGGATTAATATCAAGGAGTTTACATACTTCTAAGGTTATATCAGTAAGGGGAATAAAATCCTTATATAGCCTTATACCCTTTCCTATAGCCTTATGGGCCTCCCAGACTGCCCCTAGTACTCCACCTTCCGTAATATCATGCATATAATTTAGGCCTACTTCCCCTCCAATCCTTCCTTCTTCCACCACTGAAAGTAGCTTATTATAGGCTTGACCTTCCTTAATCCTTTCTAAATCCATCTTATCCCTAAAGAAGTATTCTAGGTCATTTAATAGAATGGAAGTACCCTCAATCCCTGCAAACTTACTCATTAGAACCTTATACCCCACCTTTATTTCATCTAGCTTTTGAATCCTATCCTTCTTTAACTTACCTATAACAGTAGTGGAGATGACAATCTTATTCACAGCCTCGGTTATTTCAGTGTGCCCTCCGATTATTTCAACGTCTAGTTCCTTGCTTGTCTCTCCCGCATCCTTCATAATCCTCTTAATGTCCTCCTCCGTAGTTTCGGGGGGGGCTAAGATAGTCATAAGTAAACCTATAGGCCTGCCACCACTGGCAGATACGTCATTACAAGAAACGTGTACTGCAAGTTTCCCTATATCCTTTACGGCTCCTGTAATAGGATCGGTAGATAATATAGCTACCTGGTCTCCAAAATCCACTAAGGCATTATCTAAGCCTACGGCAGCTCCTGTTATTATATCTTTTCTTTTATGGGTTATATATTTCAAAACTATTTCTTCTAATAGGTCATTAGGTAATTTACCAGTAACCAATATATAAGCCCCCTTATATAAATTTACCAACTATTGCTTCTTATCTATATATTACTGGATTTTTATCATACAATCAATACATTTATCCTATATTTTAGGTACACTTTTAAAACTTATAAACTGTTCTAGTACACTTTAAAATCTAAAGCTGGATCATGTAATTAAAGTTAAATTGTGATATACTATAATACTACAAAAGATTAGGATATAAGAATGCTGTTCAAAATACTTTAGGTAAGGGGAGTTTATATGATTAGGGATTTTGATGGAAAGAAGCCGCAAATTCACCAAGACAGCTTTGTAGCGGAATCAGCAGATATAATTGGAGATGTGATTATGGAGGAGGGGAGCAGTATCTGGTATGGAGCCGTAGCTAGGGGAGATATCAATCTAATCAAGATTGGGAAATATAGCAATGTGCAGGACAATGCTAGCCTTCACAATGAATCAAAAACTCCTTTAATAATCGGCGACTTTACTACCATCGGACATAATGCTGTGGTCCATGGTTGCACTATAGGTAACAATTGCTTAATTGGAATGGGGTCTGTAGTATTAAACCGGGCTAAGATAGGAGATAACTGTATCATAGCCGCCGGTGCAGTAGTTACAGAGGATACGGAAATTCCTCCTAATTCATTAGTTATGGGAATACCAGCCAAGGTTAGGAGGACCTTAAGTGAAGAGGAAATTAAGGGTATAAAAGAAAATGCCAGCAGTTATTACAAGCTATGGAAAAGGTATAAATAAGGGCTTAAGGAGCATATGCTCCTTAAGCCCTATTTAATAGCTCTCCTATTAGAGATCTTAAACTATCTTCAAATTTTTTATTGGCTTCCTTCTCCCTCTTTTTAGCCTTGTTGTAGTATTTCTTCTGCCGCCTTAACTCCTGATGTAGATGGCGGAAGTTAAGTAGGATATCCATATTGTCTTCATTATAAACAAGGCCATTTTGGTTTATGGGGATGGCCTCCTTGGATAGGCACATGGCTGCTAACCCATAGTCCTGGGTCACTACTATATCTCCCTTTTTAACCCTATTTACAATATAAAAATCTGCACTATCCCTTGATATGTCCACAGAAACGGTGGTGGCGTAAGGATCTATAAATTCATGGGCATAGTTCTTAACCACTATAACCCCGATATCATATTCCTTAGCTATCTTTACGGCTTCCCTTACTACAGGGCAGCCGTCTGCATCGACATATATCTTCATCTAGCCTCTTCCCATTCAGCCCTTAATATTCCCATCTTAATAGTATCTACATATTTTCCATCCTTGTAGAAGTTCTGCCTAATGACCCCCTCCACCTTAAAGCCGCATTTTTCATAACACCTTCTGGCCCTTTCATTGAAGGATAGGACATTTAATTCCAGCTTGTTTAAGTTAAGCTTGTTAAAGGCAAAGTCCTGTATTAGCTTAATAGCTTCAGTTCCATAGCCCTTGCCTAAATCCTCCTTACTTCCTATAACTATCCCTATATGGCCTACCCTATTAGGCCAATCTATATTTACCAAATCCAACTGGCCAATGTATTCTTCCGTATCCTTATGGGCTATTACAAATCCTCTGGTCTTACCCTCAAGCATCTGGTTTAAGAATTTTTCCGTATCCACCTCAGTATGGGGATAGAGGAAGATATTGCTTAAATATTGGGTAATCTCGTAATCATTTACCCATCTTCTTATATGGGGATAATCCTCCCTCCTATATTCCCTAAGGATTATCCTTTCTCCTTCTAATCTATACATATCCTTCACCTCTAGGGGATTAATTTAAGAGAGTAGCTTATCTATTGACTACATTTATGGGATTTCCTTCTATAAACTTCTCTAAATTATCAGCTGCAATATTCATAAGCCTCGCCCTGGTCTCTTTTGCAGCCCATGCTATATGAGGAGTTATTATGCAATTTTTAGCCTTAAGAAGTGGATTGTCCTCCTCAATAGGCTCAACAGATACCACATCTAGGGCTGCACCTGCAACCTTTCCGCTGTTTAAGGCTTCGGCCAGATCTTCTTCAACTATTAGAGGACCCCTAGCCGTATTGATTATCATAACACCATCCTTCATCTTGCCTATACTTTCCTTATTGATCATGCCCCTGTTGCTTTCAGTTAAGGGGCAGTGAAGGGATACAACATCCGCTTCCCTAAATATTGTATCTAGATCTGCAAACTCTACATTATTTCCTGCTTGCTTTCTTTTACTTGGGGAATAGGCCATTATCTTCATTCCTAAGGCCTCTGCAACCCTAGCAGTAGCTTGGCCTATCCTGCCATAACCTATGATTCCCATGGTCTTTCCATCCAGCTCCACCAAGGGAAATTTCCAATAGCACCAGTCTATATTATTAGACCATTCCCCCTTAAATACAGAATCACTATGGACTCCTACCCTATTGCATAGTTCAAGTAGTAAGGCTATGGTCATCTGGGCAACAGCGGTGGTTCCATAATTAGGTATATTGGTTACAACTATGCCCCTTTCCTTTGCCGCCTCTATATCTATGATATTGTAACCAGTAGCAAGTACCCCTATATATTTTAACTTTGGTAAGTTTTCTAAAATTTCCCTAGATAGGGGGGTCTTATTGGTGAGGATTACATCTGCATCCCTTGCCCTATCTATTATTAGGTCTGCACCCCTTAAGTCATAAGCCGTCCGGTCATATATAGTAGTTTCTCCTAATCTTTCTATCCTTTCCCAACTAATATCTCCTGGATTTAGGGTATAACCATCTAATACAACTATTTTCAACTTTACCCCTCCTCGTATAATAATGTTGTAGTTAAAAACTATATTTACTTTTCTATCTCACTCTTCTTGTGAGATAATATTTGTACAGATAGAGGTCGTAGCACTCCTCCTTGAGGCCTAGTCTTCCTAATAA
>JAAYLY010000050.1 GCA_012521625.1 Tissierellia bacterium
AAATCGATATTTCTACTAAAGTAGGAGGAATTATCCATAAAATAATTTACATCTACCATACTCATCTTCTTCCCATGCCTATTCAAGATGGAGTTCAGCCAGGTGGAAAAATCCTTCTTATCTAATTTAGTAAATTCCACAGCCCTTTGCTTCTTGTTGAAGTATTTATAGACCTTCATATTTTTCTTTATAAAGCTAGTATTATCTAAGAAAACCAGGACTAAATGATCTCCTAAGTTGTCTAAATATTGGTAAAATTCCTCCTCCCTACTACCCTTGATGTTATCCATAAAGGCCCCTAGGTCCTTAACTAGCACCAACTTTTTACTGGACATAAAGGGAAGGGTTTCACAGGCATTGATTAGGTCGTCTAAATGACAGTCCTTCCCTTCCATTCTTGTGAAGTTTAGGGTTTCAAAGGACTCCATTATATATCTATCCTTTAACCTCTCCATGGCCAGATTCATCATATATTCCTCATGGCCCATGAAAAGATAGAAATTATCTATATTATCCTCTTTTATAATCTTCAAAAATTCACTGTAGTTCATCTAAAGAATCTCCCTTTTCTGTTGATATTTTTACCATAATATATATTAACATAAAAAATATAGTATGGGTTAAAAAACCTAAAAAATGCTGATCTATAAATCCTATAAGACTGTGTTTATATCTCCTTCCTCCTACTAAATAGCCCTTAATCTGATAAACTCCATCCCCGATTATAATCCTAACTAATCCCATCTCATCGGTCCTATATATATTAATATTTCTAACTTCATACCTATTTAAGACCTCAGGATGGGGGTGGCCGTATATATTATTCCTACCAACAGAGATTATAGCCTCCCTTGCCCCTACAGCCTCTAAAAATTCTTCTGTAGATGAGCTTTTACTTCCATGGTGGGGAACCTTAATTATATCTATAGGGCCAGTAATCCTATCCTTTAAAATATGCTCTACTTCCCCTTCAATATCTCCAGTTAATAGGATTCCTACCCCCTCAGCCTTAAGTATAGCCACCAAGGACCTATTGTTGTCCTTAAAGGATATGGCTTGACCAGGCCAAAGTATTTCCAACTCCACCTCCCTATCTAACTGTAGCCTATCCCCTTCCTTAAGGGGGATGACTTCTATATCAGGAGGAATCTTTAAATCCTCGGGTAGGTAGCTGGTAAAAAGGTATTCTATTTTTAACCTGTCCACTAGCAAGTCTAGGCCCTGGCTATGGTCTTGGTCAAAATGGGTAATAAAGAGGGCATTTAGGCTTCGTACACCCAACTTTTCCAGATAGGCTAGGGTTATCCTTTCTGGTATGTTAAAATCTCCGAAGGAAGAACCGCCTGTATCCATCAAATAATCAGCCCCTTTGGTTCTAATGAGAATAGCGTCACCCTGGCCCACATCTATAAAATGAACTTCTACTGACCTATCTGTAAATATAAGGTAGCCATTGACCAGTATAGCCAGGATTAAGGATAGACATAGGACCTTAATCATAGTCCTATTAAGTTTTTTGATGGAGATAATTCTAAATAACCCAAGCAGCATTAGGTAGTAGATAATGATTGATATCAGCTCAGGTGAAAAGATCTTAACCCCTTCAGGGCCTAGGGTCTGTAAAAGTTGAAGTAGGGCCTGCTCCCATTGGAGGATTACTTCCAGGACTAAGGATAATATAAAAGACACAAAAGTAGTAAAAGGCAGGAGGGAAAAGAACAACAATAAAAAAGCCAAAACGAGGCCTAAGGATAGGAGGGGGATTATTAATAAATTTGCAATAATACCATAAGGATTTATATGGTTAAAATAATAGGCCTGAACCGGCAAAGTACCCAACTGCACTGCCAGTATAGCCGACAGGGTACTAACTAGCTTATTTTTATAAGGATAAAAGGCCTCCCTTATCCTGGGACCAAATAGGAGGATAGAAAGGGTTGCCATGAAGGATAGTTGAAAGCCTATATTAAAAAGGTAGTATGGATTTATCAATAATAGGATAAAGATGGCAAAGGAAATGGAATTTATGGAATCATAGGGTTCATGGATTAGCTGAGAATAATAGAGTATAGTAAACATAATGTTAGCTCGTAAAATTGAGGGGGGAAAACCGATTAAAAAGGCATAGAACCAGATGGTTGCTAGGGTAATTACAGTATTTAACTTTCTCCTAATACCCAAATTAGATAAGAAAAAGTATATAAAGGCAGAAATAATCCCAATATGAAGGCCTGAAACCGCCAGTATATGGGCTAGTCCCATATTCCGGTAGACTTCCACATCCTCCTCCAGTAGGTAAGATGACTGGCCTATAAAGATGCTGGTCATCAGCTTGGCACTTCTACTGGATAGGTAGGAGGTGAAGGTCCCTTGGATCTTATCCATAAAGGCTGACCTTAAGCTGTATTTAATAGTAGGATTTCTATCTATAGAATAGATATCCCCTTCCCTGATGGTGGTAATAGTATAGATCTTGTCTGTAAGTAAATGCAAGCTATAATTAAATAGTTTAGGGTTAGTATTTTCCCTAGCTAGCTCCAATTTAGCCCTAAACTTTATCCTATCACCTAGCTCTAAAATAGGGTCTCCTACTAGATTTAAGATAATTTTTTCCTTAGGAATTGGCCTATCCCCTAACTCCTTTATGACTACCACATATCTACTGTAGCCTTCATCCTTAATTAAAACTTCCTCTATAACACCAGTAAAATAGCTACTTTCATAAACATAATCAATAAGGATTCCATTTTCCATGCTTGATGTCTGAAATATTCCCAATAGGAAGAATAATAAAAGGATTAAACCATGATTTAAGTCCCCCATAACTTGCTTGCTTATAAAGGCTACTAGGGTTATTAAGAGCAGGATATATAGCAAAAGGGCGTTAATATTAAAATAATAGGCAAAGGTTATACCCAGGACTAAGGGTATTAGTAGGATAGTAAAAGGCTTCATTGATCTCACCTATCTTAAATATAATCTTAAATATAATACTTTAATAAAACCTAATCCTTTAGTTTCTATAACTCTAAGCAAGCTATAGCAAAATTTTGTCATATTATAGCATGGTCAAGCTAAATTTCAATTACCCTTTGATTTAAGCTGGCCGATATTATATTATATATTTAAGTATACTCAGGTATTTATGTATACTCAGGGAATTCTTAAGCCTACAAACTTAAATAGATAGTCTATTCTACTTTTACCTAATGAGTCTAGCAAATAATCAGGAATTGTTCGATTAAAATAAAAAGGTTAGGTGATTTTTTTGACTGAAAAAATCTTTTGGGAAAATCCTTACTTAAAGGAATTAGACGGCAGGGTAGTTAAAAATGAATATAAAGACAATAGTTCTTACATAGAGTTAAATAGAACCATCTTCTATCCCCACTTGGCCGGTGGACAACCTATGGACTTTGGATCCATAAATGGGAAGAAGATACTAGAGGTTTACCAGGAAGAAGATAGGATAATCCACGTAATTAAGGGAGAGTTTAAAGGCAACAGGGCCCATATGTCCATAGATTGGAATAGAAGATGGGACCTGATGCAGCAGCATACTGGGCAGCATCTGCTGTCATCATCCTTCTATAGGCTGTTTAATGCTGAAACCATTGGAATCCATATAGGTGAAGAATATTCCACCATAGACCTAAAAAAGCCCTTTCTTACAGATGATGAAGCCAGCCAGGCGGAGTTTTTGGCCAATAAGATGGTACAATCCAACTTTAGGGTTAAAAGCTATTTAGTAGACAGGGCACAACTTGCTAACCTCCCCCTTAGGAGGAATGCTAGCGTTGAAGATGACATGGTTAGGATCGTTGAAATAGATAATATAGACTATTCCCCCTGTTGTGGTACTCATGTATCCAATACAGGAGAAATAGGGATAATTAAAATCCGTAGGTGGGAAAAATATAAGGGTAAGATTAGGGTTGAATTCCTCTGCGGCAATAGGGCCCTAAGGGATTACTATTGGAAGAATAAATATATATATGAAATAGGGAAGCTACTTTCATCTAAGGATGTAGAGGTCTTAAATAGTGTAAATCACCTATACGCCAGCAAGGAAATTTTAGAAAGGGAGAATAGGTCTTTAAGGGAAGAATTGTTAGATATTAAAAGCCAGCTATTGCTTAAGGAAAGCTTTGTAGAGGATGATATCAGCTATATTATTAAAAAAATCCATGATGGAAATATAAAGGATATTAATTATCTAGCTTCTAAGCTAAACAAGAGTAATAAGCTAATACAAATCTACTCCATAGCCAATGATGAGATTGGACAGTTCTTAATATCCAGAAGTGATGATTTAGACTTAGACCTAAAGGAAGTATTTGAACGAGTCTCCAATCAAATTATCATTAAAGGTGGAGGACATAAGCAGATGATTCAAGGAGCCAGCTCCCTTCCAATATTGGATAATGTAATTAAAATCTTTATTAAAGAAATTAAGGAAAAGCTAGGAGGTAATTAACCTTACCTCCTAGTTTTTTACATATTTATGCTCATTTTCATCTTTATAAACCAACATAAGCTAAATACTAAATAATCTAGCTTGTTTTCTTACTTAGCTGGAAAATCCATATTATTTCAACTGGATAGGCTTCATGGGCCTTTTCA
>JAAYLY010000051.1 GCA_012521625.1 Tissierellia bacterium
CTTTAGCCACTGGATCTGGTCCTGGATCATATCCCATGGGCAGTCCATATTCCTTATTTACAAGCAAGATTCCATTTATAATCGTCAATCCTTCAGTTGCCTCTACTTGCCCCATCTCTTCTTTCAACTGGTCTTTTGAAAGGTATCCATTAGAAGAATAACCAATGGTTTCATTATATTTTAGCTTGTCCCATCCCTTTTCACTTTCAAGGACTTCTACCCTCTGCCCCCTAGGTATGGTCAACATAATATCCTCTTGGGTACTGGGACCTTTTCTTAAATTAAGGTTTGCAGTTGTATATTTATATACTACTTCTTCTAGGTCTTCTTCAGCTGTTGAATCTTCTCCCAGGTCCGGGTCTGGTACAACGGCCTCAACTTCCTTATCCTTTTCTAGATCTCCTATATAAAATTTGCCTCCCATTCCTATAATTACAACTGCTAAAATCAAATAAATTAACCTAAATCCTTTATTCATCATCATCCCACCTATCCTTATATATTATTACACTTTTTAATCCCTTCTTCAATTAATATAAAAAATTTTATCCTATGAATAATTATTTGGAATAATTATTTATAATATTTGAATACTAGAAAGGATTTCTTGACATAATTTACCCAATTAGTTATGTTAAATATATAAATAATCTAAACTTTATACACTTATATCTTAACCTATATATAATCTTAACTATCAAGTAGATAAAAGGGGGCCTTAAATTGAAATTAAATGTGGAGATGAGGAAGATAGAATATGGAACAGAAGATTATGAAGTTTCTATAGATATTAGAAATGAGTGTTTCCGTAAACCCTGGGGCATGGATATTAGGGATGAAGACCTTAGTGGAGATAAGGATATGGATATGTATGGAGCATATCTAGATGGGAAGATGATAGCTACTGTTTTCTTAACCCAGGACGATGAGGAAACGGCTCGGGTAAAAAGTGTAGCCATACTAGAAGAATATAGGGGTTATGGCCTAGGCCGTTACCTGATGGACTTTATAGAAGATAAGGCTAGGGAAAAGGGGTATAAAAGGGTTAACCTAATGGGAAGGGTATGGGTAGAAGGCTTTTATCACAAGCTAGGCTACAAGACTATTAGTGAGCCCTACGACTACCATACCATACCCCATATCGATATGACCAAGGAATTATAATTATGACCTGTCTAGCTTATCCTTTATATCCAGTGTAGGCTTAAGAAAATAACCCACTTATCTCCTATGGGGTAAGTGGGCTTTTAATATAAATTTAAGACTAATCATATTAATCTAAAATTACATCGGTAATAAGCCATCCTTCTTCTGTATATTCAATCGTCAACTTAATTGGCCTATACAAGAATTCATCATTTTCATTGCTCGTTAACTCTATTATTTGCCCCATAACTTCATATTCAGCTTCATCTATTTCTTCTATTGTTTCTATTTGTATTTCTTCAGGCCATGGACTTGATACTAATCTACCAGGAGCATTTTCCGGATCTTCCAGCCATCTTTCCAGTAAAGAAGGTGCCACTAAGCCACCATAGTTTTCTTCCATTTCTTCAATAAGTATTTTTTCAGGAGCTAATAGGGATACTTTTTTTAACCTACTACCAAACTCCTTTACCAAGCTGGTAATCTCCTCCTCCACTGAATCCAATTTCTTCTTCCCTTCCTCTACAATTAATTCCATATCTTCCCCAATACTTGGTGCATCCATATTATTGCTACATGCGGATACAAATATCCCCAGGATTAATATAGAGATAAAAAGAGTCAACCTTTTCATCATGTGACCCACCCCCAATTAATTAACCTATATTTATATTATAAAGAATCCAAAACTTTAAACATTTACGAGCCAGTTACATTTTATTTACAATTCTGTATAATTTCCTACTTTTATTATTTTACTTGTTAATTAATCTTATAAATGGGTATAATTTTCTAAAATACCAGATATATGAATTCCACTTATTGTTTCCAAAAATCTTTTGTTCATGTTTTAATCCATACTATCATTTATTATAATCTAGAGCTAAACTTTTATTATCTTACACTTAAACAAGCAATTTATTGAAAGGGGTGAATATAATTTATTAAATATTTATAATAAAGGAGGGTTTATATGTCTTCTAACGCAAAAAAGGAAAATAAAGGCTTTCTAGCCTGGGTCGAAAGGGTAGGAAATAAGATACCCCATCCCTTCATCCTCTTCCTATGGCTAATCGTAATCGTTGCAGTCTTATCCTTCATCCTAAACAAGTTGGGAGTATCTGCAGAAAACCCTACAACCGGAGAGGTTGTTGCAATTAAAAACCTACTGTCCGGCGAGGGAATCAACCATGCTCTAACATCTATGATAAAGAACTTCACAGGCTTTGCACCACTTGGGCTTATCCTTACCATGACCCTAGGACTAGGGCTGGCAGAAGAAGTTGGCTTTATGTCTGCCCTAATGAGGAAGACCATGCTGGGTGCCCCTACAAGGATAGTCACCTTCGTCATAGCCATAATCGGTATATGTGGTAATATAGCTTCAGACGCAGCCATAGTTATTATACCACCATTGGCAGCTATGATCTTTATGTCCCTGGGACGGAATCCTATTGCAGGTATCGCCATCGGGTATGCGGCTACTACAGGTGGTTTTAGCGCTAACTTATTCCCAGCTGGTACCGACGCCTTATTAGCTGGTATTACAAATGAAGCTTCTAAGATTGTAGATGCCCCCGAAATACCCATAATGGCCAACTGGTACGTGATGGTAGTATCCACTTTTGTTTTAGCCATAGTTATCAGTATTATGTCCGAAAGATATATTGAACCAAGATTAGGAGCATATACTGGTTCTAAGCAGATTGAACAGCAAGAATTAAGTGTGGAAGAAGAAGATGGCCTAAAAGCAGCTGGTATAGCAGCCCTAATTTACATCCTAATCATCGCCATTGCTTTAATCCCTAAAAATAGTTTCTTAAGACATCCAGAAACTGGAAAGATCCTTACTGGTTCACCATTTATGTCAGGAATTATACCTATATTATTGATCCTCTTCCTAGTAACTTCCATTCCATATGGAATAAAGGTTGGTAAAATTAAATCCTCAGGAGATGTGCCTAGGATAATGACCAAGGCCATGAACACCATGTCATCCTTCATAGTTCTAGCCTTTATAATCGGGCAGTTCATCTCATACTTTAACTGGACTAACCTAGGACAATACTTAGCTATTTCAGGGTCCAATCTACTTGAAAGAATAGGTTTTAC
>JAAYLY010000052.1 GCA_012521625.1 Tissierellia bacterium
TAAAACTTTGATATTTTGCCCTCAAATAACTACACATTAATATTTAGCTGAAATCAAGGGCCCGCCTTAGCGGGGGCGTAGCCTTTACCCTTGATGAAGGTAAATATTAATGTAAAATCAGACAAGGCCAAAATAAAATACTATGATATTGAAAGTATTAGTGAGTTTTTGTCCAAAATTAAGGGGTCAATCCGCTCTTTTAGAACTTTTAACAGTATTTTCTAATATGGTTTGCAAAGCATTATGTTCAATATACGCTATATTATTACTACTTAAAAACATATTAAATTCAACTAAGTCGTTCCAAGTCTCTTTTGGTATTAAATGACTAAACTCAATATGTCTGAAAACATTAAAAAAATCGCATTTATCTGTAATTTGCTTAAATATCCTAATAGCGTTTAATGGCGTTGAACTATAATCAAGATTTTCAATTATATAAGCAGGACTATGATGTTTTTTTATCATATGTGCAAAGATAAACTTATTAACCCAGTTCAATAAAATAGTCTTTGCATATGCATGATATTTATCATTTTCATCTGCCATATACTCTGATTTTATTTCATCCCACCATAAATCTAAATAGCTTCTCATTCTAGCATTTGCAATAGATTTTTCCTTTAATTCACTTGCTACTAATGACTTATTTCTATTAATTATTGTTAACATTGCTGTATCCGATATTATTTCTCCTAAACCTGATGAGTGAAATATGCCCCTTTCAAAGAAAGTATTAATATCAAATAAAATGTTTTTAATAAGAGATAGCCACTCATTTTCATATGTTTCAACATCTTCCCTTGTTTTAATGTAAGCAGTATCATCCCACATTTTTTTAATTTTAAAGTTATCATCATTATCTCTAAGGTAAAGAGCTCCATAAGAAAAGTTCCAGATAAAAAAACTATTCAACCCCAGTGTGTTTGCTTTTCTTTCAGCATCTTGTATTAACTCAATATCAGTTATTGGTACATCAGGCATCTTAATTTCCCACCCTTGTAAGATTCGCATCTGACTTTCATCACCATATAAAATTATATCCGGAAACATTCTTTTTACACCTGTATTAATAGTTGTCTCTCCCCCTGCTCTTTTAATATTCCATGTCTTGTTGGACAAAAATAAATTGATATCTGATATTAATGAAATTACCCAACTTCTCTCATTTTTTGTAACTCTAACCATTACTTATCATCCCCCAAAAATTCTTTAATTAGATTTACTACTTGTATGCTTTGTTTTTTATCGGTAGTTAGATTATCCCATGCCTCCTTTAACCTTTTTCTACAGATTTCAATGTAATCAATATCTTTTTCCTTAAATAACTTAACATCTTCATTTTTTTCAATCCCAATAAAATTTCTTCCTTCTAATAATGCAGCAACAAGAAATGATCCACTCCCACAAGTGTTATCTAAAATCAAATCACCAGGATTTGAGTATGTTCTAACTAGATACCTACCCAATTCAACAGGTTTTTGTGTAGGATGAAAAACTGGTCCCTCTGCTTCGGCAGTTTTAAAGTAAATAATATCAGTTGGATATCGTCCCCCATTACTTTTTACATGTACTGGCTTAAAATCTCCATAGCTTCCACTTAATTGGTCTTTTCTAATTCCTTTATCGTATGGCTCTCCAACAGTCATCTGTGGATTATATGTTGGTTGTTTTTTATAAAATACACATATTTCCTCATATTTCCTAAGTGGCTGTTTTTTTGCATTAAGAAAATTAGTTGACTTAGATTTCTCCCAAATTATTTTATATTTAAACATACTTGGATTGCTTAACATCAATTTAGCTGTGAACAATCCACTCGATGTCAATACAATAGCTCCATTTGGCTTAATTATTCTTTTGTATTCTTTCCATAATAAATCTAAAGGAATAACACTATCCCATTTATTTTGAGTATGTCCATAAGGTAAATCACACAGTATCATATCTATAGAATGATTTTTAATATCTTTCATAACCTCCAAACAATCGCCTTCTATTACATTGTTAAGCATATTTTTCAATATTTCTCATCCTCCATTATTTCTGTATATTCCAAAATACTCTGAAATCATTGTTAAAGTTTTTTTATATCAATTAAATTTATATTTCTTTAAAAGAATCTTTCAACAAAAGCAAGTTTATTATTGTTAATATTATTAATTAAAACTGAAATCTCTTTTTCTATCCATCAATTATTTCATCTGAATAAAAGTTTATTGTATATGCTATTTATTGATTCTTTAAAAATATTTACAAATATATCATTGCTAGTATCAATCTTGCCTCTTTAGACTGATAGTTGTTATCCTAACCTTCTAAGAAGAAGTAATGATAGCACTTTCATTCTATTATCTTCTTCAAACCTCATCCCACTTCCTCCATTATATATCAATATTAGCTATTTTCTAGTATTTTTGTTAGCAGTCCTAATCTTTTAACTCCTAATTTTTGTCTCACAGTAGTTGTATAATCGCCTTCTTTATACAATAAATCCTTATTTTTTTCAGCTACCTGTTTAAGATACTTTATAAACTCTTCCTCGTCTACCTCCATAGCCCAATATTTATCAATAATATTTTTCAATGAATTTGCTAAATCTATCTGGTTTTTATAATAAGTAATCACAAGAAAGATACCTCCTGATACTATATTTTTTATCTATATTATACTATTTTTTATAATTTTTCACCATATTTTATATAAAATTAATATAATATTTATATTTAATATAATATATATTACTGTTGTAACTATATAAAATTAATATATAACTTATATAATTAACAAGCACATGCTTATACAAAATTGGCGACCGAGATGGTCGCCAGTCTTATTTTTATTGCGAAAACAAATACTATTAAAGTTCCGGCTTTAATAAACTTTACTATTAAGTTATAAAATTTTCTTTTAATTTTTGCTTTAATATATTGCTTATTAAAAATAAAAATCCCGCTTCATTCAAAGCGGGTTATGTATCTATATCAACTTTCTTGTATCTACTTACACTATATCCTTATAGCTATTCCTATCTCCAGCTCAGAAATAGGCTTTTTATTTCGAAAATCAGGTCCGTTATTAACAAACTGAAAACCGTCGGAAGCCTTGTAAAATCGAGCTATCTCAAAGATTATACTTTTTGTATCTCTACCACGCACTCCACATGCACCGTATGAGGAAACATATCCACCGGCTGCACTTCTACTACCCTATATCCCTTTTCCACCAAATACTTCACATCCCTGGCCATGGTAGAAGGATTACAGGATACATAGACTACTCTTTCAGGCCCTAAATCCACTATGGCTTCTAAGGCTTCCCTTTCGCAGCCCTTTCTCGGTGGATCTAGGACTAGCTTATTGGCTTTTATACCTTCCCTAGTCATCTTAGGAAAGACTTCTTCCGTCTTACCTACTATAAATTCCGCATTATGGATATCATTAAGCTCAGCATTTTTCCTGGCGTCCTCAATTGCCTCTTTAACTATTTCAATTCCATATACCCTTTTAGCCCTTTCTGCTACAAAGAGGGATATGGTTCCTATGCCGCAATAAAGGTCGTAGACTATATCATCTTTCTTAAGGTCTAAATATTCTATAGCCTTACTATATAACTTATCCGTTTGGGTCCTATTGACTTGGAAGAATGAATTTGGTGATATATTGAATTTATAATGGCCTATATAATCTATTAAAGTATCCTTACCGTATAGCTTTTTATACTGCCTACCATAGGTTACTGAAGAGTTGAGCTTATTGATATTTTCATAGAGACTGACTACATTTGCCCCCTTTAGCCTTTCGATTAGTTCCCTTATCCTAGGTATATTCTTATTTCCTGTCACCAGGATAACCATAATCTCATCATCCTTATTTATCCTTAACCCAATATGCCTTAAAAAGCCCTTCCTACTCCTTCTGTTATAGGGCCTTATATTAAAGTCCTCCATCCACTGTCTAATTATCTGGATAACCCTATTGCCAATATCTGGTATTAGGATGGTCTTTTCCATATCTATGATTTCGTTACTATTTGCCTTGTAAAAGCCTATAACAATCTTACCATCCTTCTCCCCTACTGGTATTTGCACATGGTTTCTGTATTTATAAGGAAAATCCATCCCTAGGGTATCTTTAATTTCCACCTGCCTGATGCCTGCTATCTTCTCCAGATCCTTCCTTACCTTTTCCTTCTTCCACTCCAGCTGTTTTTCATAGGCATATTGGATAAGGGGAATACCCCCCTTACTTTCCGTCAATTCAAAGTCTAAATCCACCCTATCCTTAGAAGGTTGGATGATCTCTGTAACAGTTCCATTTCCATAGTTCTTCTTAAGCTTATCTATCCTGAATTTTACCCTATCTCCAACCAGGCCTTCACTGGTAAAGAAGGTGAAATTATCTATCTTAATTACTCCATTTCCTTCGTGGGTAAAGTCTATTACTTCTCCTGTTAGAATATCTCCTAATTTAAAATCCATAACTGCCTCCTAATTAAACTCTTTCCTCTATATTACCACATGGGCGAAAAATATTTACCCGGATTTTTTATTTAAGTCTTATTATCCTTCCATAACCCTTATGTAGAATTCCCTACTTCTAGGCCCATCGAATTCGCAGAAGTAAATTCCCTGCCAAGTACCAAGCATAAGTCTTCCATCCTTAATTATGACAGTACAGGAGGAACCCATAAGGGATGCCTTTATATGGGCATGGGAATTGCCTTCAAAGTGGAGGTAGTCACCCTCTACTGGAAATCTTTTGTTAAGGCTAGTGATAATATCCATTACCACATCCCTATCGGCATTTTCATTTATTGTAACCCCGGCCGTTGTATGAGGTACAAAGACTACTACTATCCCATCCCTAACGCCGCTTTTATTAACAGCCTCCCTAACCTTATGGCTTATATCGATAAACTCCTGCTCTTTTCTAGTCTGTATTTGATATCGCATATGCTTGCCCTCCTTCTTCATATTCACGATTCCAGTCCTGTTACCCCTATATTATCACAGTTTTAAATTTATTAGACAGAATAAGAACAGATTTTTTTCTGCTGAATATAATATTCTAAGCGGATATTTCTATATTCTAAAAAGGAGGATTGGATAATGGATATTCTACAACAATGTGGACCTGGTACTTTCTCATATGTTATCAGATCCGGTGACACTTACTTTAATCTAGCTAATAGGTTCAACACTACTGTGGATGCTATTATGAGAGCTAATCCAGGTGTAGATCCAGATAGATTATATATCGGTCAAGTTATTTGTATCCCTACAGCTGGAACACCAACTTGCCCGACTGGCTCACAGCCATATACAATCAGGTCAGGTGATACCCTATATAACCTAGCTAACAGATTCAACACCACTGTAGAAGCTATCCTAAGATTAAATCCTGGTTTAGATCCAAATAACCTTCAAGTTGGTAGGGTCATCTGTATACCGACTGTAACACCTCCACCAACTCATCTATGTCCAACATTAAGGAATGGAAGTAGAGGGCCAGAGGTAGCCGAATTACAACGCTTACTAATTGCCCACGGCTTTAATCCAGGAGCTGTAGACGGTATCTTCGGTAACCAAACTGAAGCAGCAGTAAGGGCCTTCCAAAGAAGTAGAAACCTAGTGGTGGATGGAATTGTTGGTGTTCAAACCTGGACTGCACTGGGAGTAAATTGTGGAACTACACCAAGCTGCCCAGCTGGATCCCAAGCTTATACAATTAGATCAGGAGATACAATCTACAATCTAGCAATTAGGTTCAACACCACAGTAGAAGCTATCTTAAGACTAAATCCTGGAATAAATCCAGATAACCTACAAATAGGTCAAGTAATCTGTATCCCTAGATAATAGAAAAAATCCTCTCTTTATGAGAGGATTTTTTCTATGTTAAATTCCTAATCCATTTCCTGGAAAATATCCTAGGGATTGAGGTGGCAAATTTTACAACTTCCTCTGCCGTTGCTAATAGATATACATAGTAGACAGGCAGCTTCAATAGCTTAACCCCTATAAAGGCCAGTGGTACCCCAACTAACCAGATAGAAGCCATCTCAAGGTAAAGGGAAAAGTTGGTATCTCCCCCACCCCTTAAGACTCCTACTATGACCACGGAATTATAGGTCCTAATGAAGAAGGTAAGCCCCATGACGATTAATAGGTTTTTAGCAATGAGATATAAGTTATCTTCAATGGTAAAGATCCTCAATGTTAAATCCGGAGTTAAGGCCATGATAACCCCCAATACTAGGCCTAAGATGGTGGATAAGAAGATAAATTTAATAGCATAATCATAGGCCTCCTCCTCTTCGTTAGAGCCTATTCTGTTACCGATCATTACTGTACAAGCGTTGGCTAACCCCCTTATTAGTACGAAGAAGACATTCTGGATATTGGTAGTAAGCTGAATAGCAGCCGTAGCCTCCTTTCCAATGCTGGCATAGGCTATAGAATACATTATCTGGCCTAAAGACCAAAAGCCTTCATTAAAGATTACAGGTAGGACAGTTTTAAAAAATTTAGTTATAAATTCCCTATTCCAATCCATTAGTTCATATAGGCTGGCAGCTAGGACTCCCTTAGTTCTATAGACAGTATAAAGGATAAATATAAGTTCTCCTACCCTAGCTATTGTAGTAGCTATAGCTGCCCCCTTAACCCCTAGGGCTGGCAGGCCTAGCTTTCCGAAGATTAGGATATAGTTGAAGAAGGTATTGGTTATAAAGGAAATAAGGGAAGAAATCATGGGTATATTTGGCCTACCTGTACTCCTTAAGGCCACATTATATGCGAAGCTGATTCCAGTTACTATATATGATAGGGATACTATTCTTAAGTAGTCAGCCCCTAGACTTACAACCTCAGCGTCCTGTATAAAGATCCTCATTAAAAGTTGAGGAAAGAAGAAAGCCCCTATTGTGAAGATTATACCTAGGCCTAAACTGCCGAATAAGGCTAAGCCTAATACCCTTCTTATATTTATAGTATCTTCCTTCCCCCAATACTGGGAGATAAAGATGGAAGAACCACTATTAATCCCAAAGGTAAGTAGGGCATAGAGGAAAAATACCTGATTGGCCAATCCTACCGCTGCTAGGCTGGCATTGCCCAGGCTAGTAATCATCATGGTATCCACCATATTTACCGATGTAGATATTAAATTTTGCAAGGCCATAGGTAGGGCTATGGCCATCATGGATCTTAAAAACTTCTTATCAAGTAAAAAGTTCATCTCTTCCTCCCAAAAAATAATAAACGTTCTAATGGCTATAGTATAATAGCATATTAGAACGTTTTTGTATAGACTAATTATCTTCGATTTTATTGTCAATCCAGTAAATAATATCCTGGATTACTTCTTCCCTATTTAGCTCGTTTAGCATCTCATGCCGACCAGATTGGTAGAGCTTATAGGAGACATCTTTAATATTCAGGCCTTTTAATATTTCATAGAGGTTGATAACCCCCTTACCATAGTTGCCTACAGGATCATCACTGCCTGCAAGGATATAGACGGGTATATCTTTAGGAAGCCTTTTTAAGTTATCCCTATTGTAAGTTGTCTTTAAACCCACATATAGATCATGGAAGAAGGAGACTGGAAATAGGTTGCCACAATAGGGGTCTTCTATATAGGCCCTAACTACCCTATCGTCCCTTGACAACCAGTCGTATTCGGTTTTTACCGGCTTAAAGCGGCTATTGTATCCGGCAAAGGTTAAATCATGGAAGAGCTGTATCTTTGCCTTTCGGCCTGAAAACTTCATAGCTATCTTAGAAAGGTAGATTCCTAAATCTATTATTGCCACTGGTTTTCCATTAGTACCTGATAGTATAAGTCCTTGAATACCTTCCCCAAAAATTTGCATATATCTTAGGCTTAAAAATGAGCCCATACTATGACCAAAGAGGATTATATCTGTATAGGGATTTTCCCTCTCTATAATGTCGGTCATTAGCTTCATATCCTCTACCATATCCTTAAAACCATCATTATGGCTTATATAGCCCAGCTCTTCTATAGATGGGGAGGATTTACCATGGCCCCTATGGTCATGGCCATATATTATATAGCCCCTCTTGACCAACTCCCTAGCAAAATGGTCATAGCGAAGGATATGTTCATTCATACCATGGCTAATCTGCACAGCCCCTCTTACTTCACCCCTAGGCACCCATTTGTAGGCATTGATACTGATATTATCCTTATTTAAGAAGCTAAAATTAATCCTCTCGATAGCTATCACCTCTTTTTATAGCTCAAAGCTATTAATAGCAGCATATGTAGTATTTTTTAATCTAATAGATGTCTATAAAATTATTTTTTATTGGTTATTGTTCTTCCTGTCCACCTACTATAATATTTTCAGGGTAAGCATAGTATAGTCTAGTTCCATTAGATAAAGTTACATCAAAGTCAGTTACCTTATTGCTATTTTCAAGTGGTATAATTAAAGGCAACTCATAATTATCATCTACTCTTATTAAAACCTCTATTAAGCCATTATTATTCCTTAACTCAACCTCATCCAGCTTACTTCTTGTAAGTATCTTTGTATCTATAATCTCTCCAGCATCATATTCTGTTTTTATTAAACTAGTAATATTATCTTCCTTTACCATTCCTAAAGAATAATATTTCCCATTAATATCAATTACTTTATCATCTATCACAGCCGAATATCTTAACTCATTCTTTAAGTGTGCAGCAATAAGTCTTGCATCCTGCTGTGCATGTCCCCTATCTCTTCCGGTCTCAAAGGAACGGTTCCCAGCAAATAATAATGAATATATAAGGTTAACTACTATGATAAATATTGCAAAAGTTACCACTAACTCAATTAAGGTCAAGCCTTTTCTATTTTGCCATTTTCCCATATTAATCACCTAAAATATCAATCTAAATCTATGGCTTAGGTACAAAGGTTGTAATTTTAGTTTTATCGTCAGATGATGAAACAATCTTTCCTTTAACATCTATCTTTAAATTTTCCGTAAATATAATTTGTAAGTCAATCTCCTTTTCGTCTATGTTCTTATAATTATCGATTAACATATCTATGTTTTTTTGTTCTTCATTTATAGCGACTGTACGATTCCCAGCTTTTACAATATTATTTAGTCCTGTACTAAAAATGCTCATCACAGATATAGATATCATACCAATTATTGCTAAAGCTACTATTACCTCTATTAAGGTTAAACCTTTTCTATACTTCATAGTTACCCCCCTATTGGAAATAACCAGCTTTATATTCCCAATGTGTTGATGTAGATGATCCAACTTTGATAAGACTTGTATCTATATTATCTGAATTATACTTAATATCTACATTACCAGTAATTGATATAGTTTTACCAACTATTCCTCCAGCTACCGGTGAATTATTCGTAAACACAATATTGGATTGAGGAGCATAAATAATACCCCGTACTGTTAGAGGAGTACCGTTGCTACCCATTTTTATATCATTATCTATACCAGAAGAAATTATATTTCCATATATTATCCCACTACCCTTAAATTCAATATTGCCAGAGTTTACATATAAGTTCCCTTCAACAACTCTTCCGGAGCCAGATATTACAGTATTACCATTATTAACATAAATAGATCCTTTCATCATTCCAGATCCATTAATTACAACATTACCACTAAAAGAATAAATATTTCCATACATTGATGCTGAACCCGATAATTCAACATTGCCATTATAAGAATATATATTACCATCAACATAACCATTAGGTATTTTTATGTTACCAGACTTAGAAAAGATATTGCCTTTTATACCTATGTCTTGGTTACCAGAGGTTTCAAAATTACTATTGTATATATACACATCTCCAAAAACTTGAGAGTTGTTAAATTTAATATTTGATATATTAGTTTTTATATATATATTAGCATAAATACCCTTTGGACTATTAAGACTAATTTCGCCCCCACTAAAATAGATATTTATATTTGAATTATGATTTTCCCTAAAAATACATCTTTGACTACCGCTATTGGTTGTAAATTTTGATTTTATGTGAATATTTACTTCATGAGATCCTTTTACTAATATCTGATATACACTCAGCTCTTCAGTCCAAATATTTATAGCTCTTTCGCTAGCATCTATTACAAGCGTTTTACCCCAAGGTATATTAATTTTCTCATATCTCCCATTAGAATCTACAGTTATTTCATCTACATTATCAAAATTTAAAACTGGACTAAGCGGTAAACTACTGGGATAATTTTCGAACTTAGGGAATTCGGGTATACTATTTTCTTCAGCCTCTTCAATATAATTTGAGAAAACAGGTATAGAGTAATTTCTTTCGGTAGATATCCTAACAGCTCTATCATCCGACCATTTATCCCTTAACCACCAGTCTGGTCCTGTAAATTTACTGTTTTCCGCCAAATAGGCTTTACCGGTTATTGTCGGATTATTTGAAATAGTAATATCACCATTTGTTCCAATATCCCCTTCAATTTTGCCATTACTTATAACAATATCCCCATGCGAAAACACCGCCATATCTATTTCAACTGTTTCGGTAGATGTGGACTCCTTCTCCATCACCTTAACAACTTTATCTACCACATCTCCCACTCTTCCAAGTGATTCTATATATAATTTTTCATCTTCTTTTCTTAGGGTTACTATTGCTTTGTTTCCCTCAATATCTATATCATTAAGGGTTATTTCTCTCTTTTCTTTGAGTTCATCTTCCAATTGTTCTATTTGCTCTTCATCCATCTTAAGTATGGCTGCTTCTACTGCTACAGCTCCACCCCTTGCTATATAATAGGCCTGGGTTTTATATTGATAGGAAAAGGATTGCTTATTTTCCGTTACCATAAAGTTTAAGATAAAGGTACCAAATATCATCAGTATAGAAAATACCATTAAGGTTAAAAGCAAGGTTGAACCTTTCCTCTTTTTCATCATAATCCCACTTTCCTTCTTTGAATTTAATCAGGAACCAAATTTTACCCCACTATATATAACTACACTAAATATCTGAAAGTTATGACTTCCTACATCCTATATAACCATAATATTCCATTTCCTATGCAATTGCAAATAAAAATGAGCTACAACAATTTATAGCTCATTTAGGTTATTTTATTCATTTAAATTAATTTGATAATCGGATATTTGGATGACTCCGTCTTTATATAATTTACCTATAGCCCTTTTAAAGCCGGATTTGCTCATGTGTAATTCTTCCCTTATTAGGTCTGCCGGGCTCTTATCCCCTAGATTTAAGCTTCCGCCCCTTTCCTTAAGGATTTCCAAGACCCTTTCGGCATCCTTATCTATCTGAAGGTAGAACTTATCCCTAAGGCTTAGGTCGAGTTTACCATCATTCTGTACCCTAGTAACCCTTGCCTCCACCTGGTCACCGACTTCATAGACACCTAATAATTCCTTCTTGGGTATAAGGGCGTCGTATTTGTTATCCACTGCCACAAAGGCACCTATATTCCTATGGATGCTATAGATGGTTCCCTTTACTATATCATCTTCCTTATAATCCGAATCGGTCCTCAGCATATCCCTAATCTTCATGGTGGCACATAATCTGCCGGACTTATCTACATATAAGCCTACTAAGTAGGTCCTTCCCTTATCTACTGAACCAATAGTTTCACCAAAGGGTAGGAATAGGTCCTTCTCTAAGCCCCAATCTAGGAAGATTCCTATCTTACTAACATCTACAACCTTTAAGGGGGCAATCTCTCCTAAGGTTATTTTAGGTTCCTTAGTTGTGGCCATATATCTTCCTTTAGAGTCGTTATAGATAAAGACCCTTATCTTGTCCCCCACCTTCTTATCCTTAGGTAGGTCTGCCCTAGGTAATAAAACGTCATCATCTACTTTCTTCTCTTCATTTAAGAAGGCACCTATTGAAACAATTCTCTTAATTATTAATTCTTGATATTCTCCTAAATTTATCATAATACACCTCTTCCTATGCTAGGAATATTCTACCACATGTAAATTCCATTAACAACAATATTTATTATTCCTATTTTTATACACTTTATGAATTAAGTAGAAGTAAAAGGGCACAGGGGAAATCCCCTGTGCACCAACTTTTAAAGCACCCTTGCTTCACCCTTATAGATCTGTCCTGTGGCGCTATCTACTGTAACTATATCTCCATCCTTTAATATCTTAGTAGCATCTTGGGCTCTAACTATAGTAGGTTTATCAAGGTTTAATCCCACTATGGCTGCATGGGAAGTTAGTCCACCGTCTTCTGTAACTATTGCTCCAGCCCTTTCCATAAACTTAACCATATCCTTGTCTGTATTTCTGCAGACTAGGATATTGCCATCATCAAATTTAGCTAATAATTCAGCTTCATTATTGGCTATACATACCTTACCTGAAATGGATTTTCCTCCTATACCAGTACCTGTTAATAAAACCTTACCTATAGTTTGGACCTTGATTAAGTTAGTTGTGCCAGATAAACCGACTGGAATACCTGCAGTTATTACTACCAGATCTCCCTCTTTTACATAGCCGCTATTGATAGCTGCTTCTATGGAGTTGGATATTACTTCGTCTGTAGTTGCGCTTTCAGGTGCAAGTACTGGGTATACTCCCCATTCTAAGGCTAATTTCCTCATGACCCTTTCGGAAGTTGTGGCTGCTATTATAGGAGCCTTAGGTCTAAATTTGGATATAGCCTTGGAGGTGGCTCCTGATGAAGTTGCAGTGATTATAGCTGCAGCTTCTAAGTCCTGGGCAGTGTAACATGTAGCCTTACCTATGGCATGGGTAGTGGTCATTTCTGCCCTAGCTGATTTCTCCTTTAATATGGCAGTATAGTTTAGGGATTTTTCTGTAGTAACTGCTATCTTATACATGGTCTTAACTGCTTCCACTGGATATTTACCAGCCGCCGTCTCTCCAGATAACATGATGGCGCTAGTTCCGTCTAAGATAGCGTTAGCCACGTCTGTAACTTCTGCCCTAGTAGGTCTTGGGTTTCTAATCATGGAGTCTAACATCTGTGTAGCCGTAATAACTGGTTTTCCTGCTAGATTACACTTTCTAATCATCTCTTTTTGAACTAGTGGCATAGTTTCCGCTTCGATTTCAACGCCTAAGTCCCCTCTGGCAACCATTATACCATCGGAGAAGGCTATGATCTCATCTAGATTATCTACCCCCTGCTGATTTTCAATCTTGGATACGATGCTTATATGGTGTCCATTATTTTCCTCCAATATCCTTCTGATCTCCGTAACGTCTTCTGCCTTTCTAATAAAGGATGCAGCTATGAAATCTACTCCATTTTCAATACCAAACAGGATATCGTCTATATCCTTCTGAGTAATGGCTGGTAGGTTTATCTCCACATTTGGAACGTTTACTCCCTTGTGGTTTTTAAGGGTTCCACCATTTAATGCCCTACACTTAATATCCGTATTGTCTATGATCTCAATTACTTCTAACTCTACCAGACCATCGTCTACCAGGATGATGGAGCCTTCCTTAACATCATTAGGTAGACCCTTGTAGGATATGCTAACGATGGTTTCATCGCCTAGGATATCCCTAGTAGTTAGGGTGAAGATGTCCCCTTGTTCTAATTCTATGGTTCCCTCTTTAAAATTTCCCAGCCTGATCTCAGGCCCCTTGGTATCCAACATAATTGCTATAGGTAGGTTTAGTTCCTCCCTAACCTTCTTTATGGTGTCGATCCTCTTTTTATGTTCCTCATGGGAGCCGTGGGAAAAGTTTAGCCTACATACATTTAGTCCATTTAAAAATAGTTGTCTTAAAACCTCTTCTGATTCGGATGCAGGTCCTATAGTAGCTACAATCTTAGTTTTCTTCATAAGTTTTCCTCCTAAATTGAAAGTATTTGTGCAGTTTCATATAGATTTACGTTAAATTCCTTTTTAATACTTAAGGCTTCATCAATATTAAGATTTATAATCTCATTGCATTTTATCCCCAATGCCTTTCCAGAATTATTATCCAACAATAATTCTACTGCCTTCCTACCCATTTCACTGGCAATTATTCTATCGAATGTACTCGGTGTCCCGCCGCGCTGAATATGTCCCAGCACGGTTACTCTTGTATCTATGCCAGTTTTTGCATAAATTTCCTTAGCCAAATCGTAAGCGTTACCCACCCCTTCAGCTAAGACGATAATATGGTGAAGTTTTCCCCTATTTCTACCCCTGATGAGTTTTTGGCAGATGGTATCGATTTTAGTATCCACCTCTGGAACTATGATGGACTCACCACCGCCTGCTAGGCCAGCATAGAGGGCAATATCTCCACAATGTCTGCCCATGACTTCTATAATGTTGGCCCTGCCATGGGAGGTGGATGTATCCCTAATCTTACTAATGGCATCTACCACCGTTTCCACAGCGGTCATAAAGCCTATGGTATAATCAGTATATCCCAAGTCGTTATCTATGGTACAGGGTATTCCAATGGTAGGTACTCCAGCCTTGGCCAATTCACTGGCACCCCTTAAGGTACCGTCGCCACCTAGGATCACTAGGCTATCTATACCAAATATCTCTATAATATTTAAGGCCTTCTGAAATCCCTCCTCCGTCATAAACTCATCGGACCTGGTAGTCCTAAGCATAGTTCCACCTCGGTGAATAATGTCGGCCACGGAGGATAGGTTCATCTCTTCAATATCCCCATTGACAAGACCTGTATAACCCTGCCTAATCCCCAGCATCTTTACCCCATGGTAAAGACCCGTTCGAATAACCGCCCTAATGGCTGCATTCATACCTGGTGCGTCGCCACCACTAGTTAGTACACCTATTGTTTTCATATGATCCCCCTCGTAAAGATAATATCTTTATTCTTATGCTTATAATATATCTAATTCTACTAGGACTGATTGGATCTCTTCTGCTTCGAAAGTTGGAGCTAAGATTTCGTATAGTTCTTCATCACCTTCTGTGGCAAAATATTTACGCTTAACTATAAATCCTTCTGCCTTTAGCTTACATTCAACTTCTTCAGCCCATTCTTGTCCAGTAGCTACATATACAGTAGTCCACATAAAGCCTCCCCCTTTAAGCCAAATTATGACACCACCACATTGCCCTTTCCTAGTAGAGCCTCTAACTCCTTAATAGTATCTTCAAAATCACTATTAACCCATAGGGACCTATCTGCTATTAGGGTCTTCTTATCTTTTTCCAGATATAGGTAGACTGGAGTGTCCCCAGGGTTTTTCTTTAAAATTAAATTTATCCTATTAAAGATATCCTTATCCTTATCCCTTGTAATCTTTACATAAATCTTATCCAGATTTAATTTATTTAAGGCTGCAACCTTCTCACAGATGATCTTAGGCTCCTCTACTTCCGAGAAGCTTAACCTACCCTCTATGACCATCACCTCATCTTCATTTATGAGGTCATAGTATCTTTCATAGGTCTGTGGAAATACTATACACTCTATGGTTCCAAAGAAGTCCTCCAGGGTTATAAAGGCCATCATATTGTTATTCTTAGTTATTTTATTCTTCTTTTCTATAACTATACCACCAATCCTAATCCTCTGACCATCCCTTATATTTTGGATTTCACCAGAAGTCTTATTAAACTCCTCATAGATGTGGGAGGTAGTTATGTTGGAGACCTTCTTTAATTCCTTCTCATAGGGTGCTAGGGGATGTCCCGATACATAGATGCCTAAGATCTCCTTCTCCATATTTAAGAGAATCCTCTGTGGAAATTCCTTTAAATCCGGTAAATTATCCTCCTTATCCACCTCCACGCTGTCAAAAAAGGAAAACTGTCCCTCTAAATTCTTCTTCCTGTCGGCATGGATTCCATCTATGATCTTTTCAAAAACGGCCAATAACTGTGCCCTATTGGCTCCCAGGCTATCCATGGCACCACATTTAATCAAGCTTTCCATAGCCCTCTTATTCATAGCAGTAGGGTCTACCCTTTCAATCCTTTCAACCAAGTCTGTAAAGCTGGTAAATTTACCTCCTTTTCTAGCCTTAACTATGGCAGTTATTAGGTTTTCCCCTACATTCTTTACTGCCGTTAGGCCGAAGCGGATCTTACCATTGGAGACGGTAAACTTATGGGAAGATTCGTTTATATCCGGTGGTAATACTTCTATGCCTAAGCGCTTACACTCTTGGATATAGAGTGAAACAGTGCTGGTACTATTCATAACCGATGAAATTTGAGCTGCCATAAATTCCACTGGATAATAGTATTTTAACCAGGCAGTCCTATAGGCTATAACTGCATAAGCAGCTGAATGGGATTTATTGAAGGCATAGTTGGCAAAATCTATCATCAAATCATAAATCCTGTTAGCAGATGCCTCATCTACACCATTTCTTATGGCCCCAGGAATTATTACATTCCCCTCCTCATCTTCCATACCGTAGATGAAGTGCTGTCTCTCCTGCTCCATGATATCCATCTTCTTCTTACCCATGGCCCGGCGGACTAAATCTGCTCTGCCTAGGGAGAAACCACCTATATCTCTTACTATCTGCATTACCTGCTCCTGATAGACTATACAGCCATAGGTTACGTCTAAAATACTCTCCAACTTAGGATGGATATAGCTGATTTTACTAGGGTCGTGCTTACATTCTACAAAGGTTGGAATCTGGTTCATAGGCCCTGGCCTAAATAGGGAGTTGGCCGCTATTAAGTCCTCAAAGACCGTTGGCTTTAACTCCTTAAGGAAGGCCCTCATACCTGCACTTTCAAATTGAAAGATGCCTAGGGTCTCTGCCCTTGCAAACATATGAAAGATATTAGGGTCATCGAAGTCGATCTGGTTGAAATCAACCTTTATACCATGATTTTCTTCAATTAGGCTTACAGCATCCCTGATAACAGTCAAGGTCCTTAAGCCTAGGAAGTCCATCTTCAACAGGCCCAACTCTTCCAGCTCTATCATATTAAATTGGGTGGATAGGGAATCTCCATTCCTCAGCAAGGGGACATAGTTGGTTATGGGCTCCTTAGATATTACTACCCCGGCCGCATGGGTTGAAGTATGTCTAGGAAGGCCTTCCACCTTCATGGCATAATCTATTAGAAGGCGTATTTCTTCATTATTTTCATATTGGTCCCTAAGGGTTGGGTTAACATTCAAGGCCTTTTCGATGGTCATGCCCAATTCATTGGGTACCTGCTTAGCTATGAAGTCTACCTCCCCATAGGGCATATTTAAGGCCCTACCCACATCCCTAATGGCCCCCCTGGCCGCCATAGTACCGAAGGTAACTATCTGGGCTACCCGGTCGGCTCCATACTTCTCTATTACATATTGTATTACCTCTTCCCGCCTTTCGTAACAGAAATCTATATCAATATCTGGCATGGTAACCCTCTCTGGATTTAAAAACCTTTCGAAAAGGAGGCCATATTTAAGGGGGTCTATGTCTATTATGCCCAATCCATAGGATACGATGCTGCCTGCAGCAGAACCCCTACCAGGCCCTACCATAATGCCGTTGTCCTTTGCAAACTTGATAAAGTCCCAAACTATTAAGAAGTAGTCCACATAGCCCATATCTACTATGGTCTTAAATTCATATTCGAACCGTTCTCTAATTTCATCTGTAATCTCACCATACCTTTTCCTGAGACCTTCTAGGGTCAACTCCCTTAAGTAGGATTCATTGGTGTAACCTTCTGGGACCTTATATTCTGGTAGGTGTAGGGTTGAAAAGTCCAGTTCCACATTGCATCTTTCGGCTATTTCTGCCGTATTCTCTAAGGCTTCCCTGTGGTTGGAAAAAAGCATAGCCATCTCTTGGGGGGATTTTAAGTAGAATTGGTCCGTAGGAAACCTCATCCTGTCCTCTTCATCTATGGTCTTGCCAGTTTGAATGCAGAGTAGGACGTCGTGGACCTTGGCATCTTCCCTCTTAAGGTAGTGGACGTCGTTGGTGGCCACTAGGGGGATGCCTGTCTCCTGGCTTATCCTAACTAGTAGTTCATTGACCTGAACCTGCTCCTGAACCCCATGGTCCTGTAGCTCTAGGAAGAAATTACCCTTACCGAAGATAGCTTCATACTCCAGGGCCACCTCCTTAGCCCTATCATAATTATTATCCAATAAATGCTGTTGTACTTCACCACCAAGGCAGGCAGATAGGGCTATGATGCCCTTACTATACCTTCTTAGGATATCCTTGTCTACCCTAGGCTTATAGTAAAAACCGTTAACATAGCCTTCTGAGACTATCTTCATTAGATTTTGATAGCCTTCGTTATTCTCTGCCAATAGCACCAAATGGTACTGGTTCTTATCCTTAGGATCCTTTTCCGTATATTTGTTTAAAGCCATATATATTTCAGAACCTAATATAGGTTTTATATTCTGCCTCTTTGCCTCTTTATAAAATTCGATAATACCAAACATGGCTCCATGGTCGGTGATGGCTATGGCCTCCATGCCTAGCTCCTTTGTCCTAGATATTAACTCACCAATCCTGATGGAGCCATCTAATAGGCTGAATTCCGTATGCACATGTAGGTGAACGAATCTATCATTTCTCGTCATATTTCTTGTCCTCTCCAATAATTCTACACTTTATATTCTATCATAATTGGTAAAAAAATAAAGACTCTATAAAGAGTCTTAAACATCCTCTATTAAAGAAAGATCTTTGTACTAGAATCGATCTTCTACTATTCAATTTCTTCAAATTCATTGGTAACCAATTCTGCTAAAGCTTTAATGGCTTCCTCCTCATCCCTTCCTCTGGCTACTATAGTAATCTCCTCACCATAAAAGGCTCCTAGGGACATGATACCGATGATGCTCTTACCGTTTACCTTCATACCCTGGTAGATGATTTCTATATCACTGTCGAACTTATTAGCTTCTTGAACAAATGCTGCTGCCGGTCTAGCATGTAATCCATCTTTATTTATTAATTTTACAGTTATCTTTTCCATCATCATTCTCCTTTCAAATCTTCAGCTATTTCTTCTATTTTCCTAAATCTATGATTAACTCCTGATTTACCTACAGGTGGGTCTAACATGGCGCCAATCTCCTTTAGGGTGGCTTCAGGGTTATTTAGCCTAGCCTCAGCCACATCCCTCAACTTCTTAGGTAGCTTATCCAAGCCCATGAACTTTCTAATCTTCTCAATATTTTCAATCTGCCTCATGGAGGCATCTATGGTCTTAGACAAATTTGCCGTCTCACAATTTACCAATCTATTAATATTATTCCTGACTTCCTTTAATACCCGAATATCTTCAAACTTCAGCAGGGCTTGATGGGCCCCCATGATATTTAAAAGATCTACTATCTGCTCTCCTTCCTTCAGGTAAACAACAAAGTTGTCCTTCCTGACAACGATTTTAGAGTTAAGGCCAAAGGAATTTATTATATTACAAAGGTCTTGGCTGTGTTCCTCCGTATTAGTAACGTATTCAAGATGGTAGGCCTTTTCTGGATTGCTGATGGACCCACCACCCAGGAAGGAGGCCCTGATATAGGACCTTTTACAACACCTTCTATCTAAGATCTTATCAGCTACCTTATACTCTATATCAAAGAGATTTGCATTCTCATCCTTCAAAAAACCAACATCTAATAATAACTGCTTAGTTATATCATTATCCCTAATTACGATCAGATAGCTGTTATTCTTCTTAAGTTGTTTGTTCCGCCTTACCATTACCTCGATATCGCCCTCATACATGTCCTTAAGGAAGGCAAATATCCTTCTGGCTATTGCTGCATTTTCCGTCGTAAACTTTATGTTAAACTTTTTCATAGGAGATATCTGAATCGTACCACACATCCTTACTAGGGCTGCTAGTTCAGATAGTTTACAGCAGTTTTCAGTAATGGTTAGCCTAGCTAGTTCATTTTTTGTAGTTGAAGAAAAGGACATACAATCACCTCAAGTCATCTCCTATTATCTCTAAACCCTTCCTAATAATCTTCTTTTCATCCTCATACTTTGCCATCTCTACTGCCTTATCCATATGGACGAATTTTGCGTCTATAAAACCTTCCTTCTTCTGGGGTTTACATTCCATACTGTGGGATTTCATTAAGTACCAGTGGACTGTTTTGGAAACCATTTCATCTTCCTTTAAATTTTTATAGTGGTAATTAACCTTACCTATATATTGAATTATTTCAGCTTTCACTCCCGATTCTTCCAACACTTCCCTTAAGGCGGCTGTATGAAGTCTTTCTCCAACTTCAACCCTTCCTTTAGGTAAGACCCAATCTCCATTAAACTTCCTTAACAATAAGAGCGCATTACCAAAGATCACCACACCTCCGGAGCTTAATTCACTTAACATAGTACCAACTCCTGACACAAATTTCCTTACGTCCTACTTAAGCCTATATTATATCAATTATACTATATTTTCGAACTATTTGTTAATATATTTTGTGCACTAATGCAATATTAATTAAAATATAATATAATTAGGAAAAGTAGGTAAAACCTTAGAGGAGGAGACTTATGAGAAAGTTTATATTCGAAAAATTAGAAGCCCTATTAAATATACCCAGTCCAACTGGGAATACTGAAAAGGCTATGGCCTTTGTAGAGGAAGAATTTAAGAGCCTAGGATTAGACACCGGGAGGAATAATAAGGGGGCATTAATAGCTAGCCTTAAGGGCTTAAATGATGAAAGGGAAGTTACCCTATCGGCCCATGTGGACACCCTAGGAGCTATGGTTAAGGAGATAAAACCCAATGGCCGTTTGAAGCTTACCCAATTAGGGGGCTATGTATGGAATACGGTGGAAGGAGAATATGTGGTCATTGAAACCCTAGAGGGTAAGGAATATACGGGCACCATTATATCTACTAAAGCCTCTGCCCATGTTTATGGAAAAGATGCCGATGAAGTGAAACGGGATATGGACAATATGGAGGTAAGGATAGACGAAAGAGTTAACTCAAAGGAAGATGTTTTAAAACTAGGCATAAATGTGGGAGATTTCGTCTATTTAGATCCTAGAACAACCATTACCCCTTCTGGCTTTATTAAATCAAGACATCTTGATGATAAGGCCGGCGTAGTTTCCCTCCTAGCCATAGCCAAGCACTTGGTGGAAAATAATATTACACCTAAATATACTACTAACTTCTTTATATCCAATTATGAAGAAGTAGGCCATGGGGCAAGTGCCTCCATTCCGGAAAAGACCTTTGAATTTATAGCAGTAGATATGGCTGCACCAGGAGAAGGGCAAACTTCAGACGAGTACAGCGTAACCATATGTGCCAAGGACAGTTCCGGCCCATATGATTATGAGCTTAGGAAGAGCTTGATAAATTTAGCCAAGGAGGCAGGTTTAAACTACAAGATAGACATCTACCCCTACTATGGCTCAGATGGTTCTGCAGCCCTAAGGTCAGGCCATGATATTAGGGTAGGCCTAATAGGACCAGGTGTAGACGCATCCCACTCCTATGAAAGAACCCATGTAGAAGCTATAGAAAATACCATTAAGTTGGGAATCTTGTATTTAACAAGATAAAGATAATAAAACAAATGAAATTGCCATTTTAACTAAGCAAATTAATAATTAATTATTAATTATTATATAGACATAAATAACACCAATAAGTCATTCTAAGCTGTTTAATGCTGGGAATGACTTATTTTATATTGAAATTTTATTCCCTTCCTTTAAATTCTTTTCCCATCTCCATCTCGGCTATATCCATTAAGATCTGGCTTAGGCGGTCGTTGTCGTGCCTGATATAATTCTTCTTTACGTCCACTAAGTCATCTTCGATTAACTTAATACCCTTAAGCCTTAAATACTCCCTATCCCTATCCGTAAGCAGGACTGGCATGGAACCATCTGTTATATAGTTATCCAAGGTCTCCTTAGGTATCTCATCCACATTGGCAATTACATAGTCCAGTAGGTCCTCTCTGCTATGGTCTAGGATGGCCTTAACATGTTCTAAAACCCCAAATCCATCGGTCTCTCCTGGCTGGGTCATTACGTTTGTTATATATACCTTGGGGGCCTTGGCATTGTAAATCTTATCTACTATGTTATTTACCAGTAAATTAGGTATGACAGAAGTATATAGGCTACCTGGACCTAGTACTATAATGTCTGCTTCCTTAATGGCACAGAGGGTATCTTCCAAGGGGTTGGACTTTCTAGGGTTGATGTAGACCCTCTTTATCCTACTACCACTTTCTATAACCGCCTTGGGAATCCTAGATTCCCCATGGACTATCTCCCCATTTTCCAGTTTAGCATAGAGCTGGACATCGTCCAGGGTCATGGGATAGACCTTACCGGTAATGGCTAGAACATTGCTAGCCTCCCTTACGGCCTTTTCAAAACTTCCACAGATTCCTACCATTGCAGCTATAAAGAGATTACCAAAGCTCTGACCCTCCAAGCGGCCATTGTCGAACCTATATTGGAGCAACTTCTCCATTATAGGCTCCGTATTGGCCAAGGCCAGTAGGCAGGACCTGATGTCTCCAGGAGCCAACATACCTAAGTCCTCCCTAAGGACACCGGAGCCTCCACCATCATCAGCTACAGTTACTATTGCCGTAATATTAGGGGTATACTTCTTGATACCCCTTAGTAGTATAGACAAGCCTGTCCCACCGCCAATGGCTACGACCTTAGGCTTATTACAAGCATCAATAATACACTTATTCTTATCCATCTTCCTACCCCTATCTTTTAAGATCTCTATGATTTATGGTGGTCCTATGACCGTTGTTCTTAAGTATTTCCCCAATTTTATTGGCAATGGCCACTGAACGGTGAAAGCCTCCTGTACAACCTATGCCTACAACTAGAAGGGTTTTGCCCTCATCGATATAATAGGGAATCAGAAATTCCAATAGGTCAATCACCTTAGATATAAAAATATTGGTCTGAGGCCATTTAAATACATAGTCCTGAACTTCCACATTCATACCCGATATGTCCTTTAATTCAGCTATATAATAGGGATTGGGTAAAAATCTAACGTCAAAAATCAGATCCCCATCCATTAACATGCCATTCTTAAAGCCAAAGGAAGTTACAGAAATAGTAATTCTCCTTCTTTCTCCACCTTCTAAAAAGATCTTGTAAATCTCTTCCTTCAGCATGCCGATGGTCAGTTTAGAAGTATCTATTATATAGTATGCCCTATCCTTTAATTCCTTTAAAATTATCCTTTCCTTATTGATGCCATCAATGATGCTGCCCTCAGGAGTTAAAGGATGGGGCCTCCTTAATTCCTTAAACCTCTTTATTAAAACCTCATCGGCTGCATCTAAAAAGAGGATTTTATAACCTATGCCCTTCTGAACCAATTCCTCCAGGGAGCTGAAGAGATTGCCGAAGAATTCTCCTCCCCTTATATCAACAACCACAGCAACCTTCTCCAAGGTCTTCTTAGATTCATAACAAAGCTCAGCGAATTTAGGTAATAATTGTGGTGGTAAATTATCCATACAATAATAACCCATATCCTCCATAACCTTCATGGCTTGTGATTTCCCAGCTCCTGACATACCAGTAATTACTAAAAATTCCAAACTATCACCACCTATACCTATAGCCTTATATTCCTAATCCTCTCTAGAGGTAGCTTGGCTGCCTTAGCCCTTTCTAAGGCTACCCTTACCTCACCCACCTCTTCTGGCTTGTGGGCATCACTATTAACTACAAAATCCACATCTTCCTCCATAGCTATCCTAATACTTTCTACAGACAGCTGGCTATGTTTTGAATTTATCTCCAGTGCCGTTCCTACCTTAGCCGCTTCCCTGGCCAAGGCCCTTATGTCTACCCTGGCCTTTGAGCCAGGATGGGTAATAAAGTCAATCTTATACCTATTAATAGCCCTAACAAAGGCCTGGGTATTTAATTCTATCATCCTCTCCCTACCCAGGGGCAGGACCTTAGATAGGGGGTTGCGGACATACATGCCAAAACTATCATAAAGACTATTGGGGATAATACCATAGTGGTAGCCCAATAGGAGGATATCTGTCATTTTAATCAAGTCCTCATCCATATCTATGGTCCCATCGTAGCCAATTAGATTGGCCTCTACCCCTAGTAGGATCCTTATTCCCTTAGGGGCATATTCCTCATTTAGTCGATCTATCTCCCCCCTCATAAGGGGGATGTTTTTCTTTTTCACACCATAGAGGAAGTGACCAGGGCCATGGTCGCAGATGGCTATTTCTTTAAGGCCCTTTTTCAAGGCCGCTTCCACATTATCCCTAATGGTACCTTCCCCGTGGCTGTAGACCGTATGAGTATGATAATCACCTATAAGTTCCATCAATTATCCTCTCCGATAATTTTTATCTCAGGTTCTAAATCTACTCCAAACTTATCCTTAACAGTCTTTTGGACTATGGAAATTAAATTTAGCACGTCTTTACAGCTGGCATTATCTATATTAACTATAAAGCCACAATGCTTATCTGAAACCTGTGCTCCACCGTGGATTAAGCCCTTAAGACCAGCATCCTCAATTAACTTGCCAGCATAATGGCCTTCAGGTCTTTTAAAGGTAGATCCTCCACTGGGCAGTTCTAGTGGCTGCTTGGATGTCCTCCTCTGGGTTAATTCTCGCATGGTCCTTCCTATTTCATCATAATCCCCATGTTCCAACTCTATCTCCACACCCAGAACTATCAGTCCTTCATCTGCCACCCGGCTGCCTCTGTATCTAAAATTCATCTCCTCATTAGTAAGTTCTAGGATATTATTATCCCTATCTATAACCCTAACCTTCTTAACTATATCCTTCATCTCCCCCCCATAGGCTCCTGCATTCATGGTTATGGCCCCGCCTATGGTACCAGGTATGCCGTTGGCAAACTCCATACCTTTTAAGGAATGTTTATAGGCCCTACGGCTGACAGCTGTCAATGAGGCCCCTGCCTGGCAAAAGATCTTATTATCCTTAATCTCTATTGAATCTAATCCATCGTTTACCTTAATGACAACTCCCCTGATGCCCCCATCCCTTACTAAGAGATTTGAGCCGTTACCCATTATGTAAAAATCTATATTATTATCCCTGCATATCTTAACCCCTTCTATTAACTGCTCTTCAGTTTGAGGGATTATCATCACATCAGCTGGACCACCTATTTTAAAAGATGTATGCTTCTTCATAGCTTCGTCAAAGAGTATCAATCCTAGGTCTAAACTATTATCGCGAAAAAATTGGACTAACTGAACCTTATCCAATATACCACTCCTAACTCTATATTCTTAGTCTATTTTATCATATACCTTTATATAAGGCTATATTCATATTTTTATGTAATGAAGGCGGGATTATCATGGTTGAAAATACCAATTAAAAAAGGGCTATCAGTTATACTGATAACCCTTTAATTCTAGTTTAGATTAGTCCCATGCTTGAGCCATTCTCTTGTAGTTTTCGTATCTTAACTTAGCATGTTTTTCTGCTGCTTCGAATAATTCTTCAGCTAGCTCTGGGAATTTCTTTTGAAGTGCTGTATATCTTACTTCTGATGTTATGAAATCCCTGAAGGAAGCTGTTGGTTCTTTTGAATCTAATTGGAATGGATTCTTGCCTTGTTCTGCAAGTCTTGGGTCGAATCTGTATAGGTGCCAGTATCCAGCTTCTACAGCTCTCTTTTCTTGTCTTACGCTTGTACCCATACCAGTTCTTATACCGTGGTTGATACATGGTGCGTAAGCTATTACTAGTGAAGGTCCGTCATAGGATTCAGCTTCAACTATAGCCTTAATAGCATGGTTCATGTTAGCACCTAGGGCAATTTGAGCTACGTATACATAGCCGTAAGTTGCAGCTATCATACCAAGGTCTTTCTTCCTAACTTGCTTACCAGCAGCGGCAAACTTAGCTACTGCAGCAGTTGGAGTTGACTTAGATGATTGACCACCTGTGTTTGAGTAAACTTCTGTATCCATTACTAGGACGTTTATATCTTCTCCGGATGCTAATACGTGGTCTAAGCCGCCGAAGCCGATGTCGTAAGCCCAGCCGTCTCCACCAAGGATCCAGATGGATTTCTTAATTAGGTAGTCTTTTCTATCTTTGATTTCTGCTAGGATTCTGTCAGCTTCTTCGTTGCCAGTCTTAGCATCTAATCTTGGTAAGATCATTCCAGCAGCTGCCTTACTTGCTTTAGCATCGTTCATTCCTTCAATCCATTGCTTGAAGTATTCGTTTAATTCAGAATCAAGCTCAAGAGCAAGGAATTCTTCCATTAAGGACTTGATCTTATCCCTAATTTGTCTGTTAGCTATTGCCATACCGTATCCGAACTCAGCATTGTCTTCGAATAAGGAGTTAGCCCAAGCAGGTCCTTTACCCTCATGGTTAGCGCAGTATGGAGTTGATGGTGCAGAACCACCCCAGATTGATGAACAACCTGTAGCGTTAGCTATATACATCCTATCTCCGAATAGTTGAGTGATCAACTTAACATAAGCTGTCTCTCCACAACCAGCACAAGCCCCTGAGAACTCAAGTAATGGTTGTTTAAACTGGCTACCCTTGATAGTGTCGACTTTCATTAAGTCTTCCTTTGGACTTACTGTCATAGCAAAATCCCAGTTTGGAGATTGCTCTTCAAATTCTTCTTCAAATGGCTTCATAACTAAGGCTTTTTCCTTAGCTGGACATACTTCAGCACAGTTTCCGCAGCCTGTACAGTCTAGAGTTGATACTTGCATACGGTATTCTAAACCTTCTAAGCCTCTACCGATTGCCTTGATAGTTTCGAAGCTTTCTGGTGCATTTGCCTTTTCTTCTTCATTTAATAAGAATGGTCTTATAGTAGCATGTGGACATACGAATGAACATTGGTTACATTGGATACAGTTTTCCTTAATCCAGTGTGGAACCTCTACTGCAATTGCACGTTTTTCATACCTTGCAGTACCGTTAGGGAATGTACCGTCTTCCATACCAACAAAGGCACTTACTGGTAGGTTGTCTCCCTCTTGTCTGTTCATTGGGATTAAGATGTTTTCGATGAACTCTGGTAATTCTTTCTTTTCTTCTTCTTCATCTACAGCATCTTTCCAGTGTGCTGGAACATCTATCTTAACTACCGAGTCGATTCCTCTATCTACAGCTTCATAGTTCATGTTTACGATGTGATCGCCCTTGCTGCCATAAGTTTCCTTGATAGATCTCTTTAGGTGTTCAATAGCTTCTTCTAGTGGTAATACTTCAGCTAATTTGAAGAAGGCTGATTGCATAATCATGTTAGTTCTTCCACCAAGACCTATCTCAGCAGCTATCTTAGTAGCGTTGATAGTGTAGAAGTTAATGTCGTTTTCAGCAATGTATCTCTTCATACTTGCTGGTAGGTTTTCTTCTAACTCTTCTTCATCCCAGATGCAGTTTAGTAGGAATGTTCCGCCCTTCTTCAATCCCTTTAGTAGGTCGTATTGGTATACGTAGGATTGCTTGGAGCAGGAGATGAAGTCAGCATCTGTAATTAAGTAAGTTGATTTGATTGGCTCATGGCCGAATCTTAAGTGGGATATTGTAACTCCACCGGACTTCTTACTGTCGTAAGCGAAGTATCCTTGAGCATACATGTCAGTATCGTCACCGATGATCTTAATAGCTTGCTTATTAGCACCTACTGTACCATCGGAACCGAATCCCCAGAACTTACACTTAATAGTTCCTTTTGGTTCAGTGTTTATAGTTTCTTTTATTTCTAAGGATGTATGAGTTACATCATCTACTATACCAACAGTAAATCTATCTTTAGGTTGGTCTTGTTTTAAGTTTTCATATACTGCTAATATGTGAGAAGGTATTGTATCCTTGGAAGCTAGTCCATATCTTCCGCCTACAATTAATGGTCGATATTCTTCACCGTAGAAGATACTCTTAACATCTAGGTGTAGTGGCTCTGCTATAGCGCCTTTTTCCTTAGTTCTGTCTAAAACAGCTATTCTCTTAACTGTCTTTGGTAGTACATCTAAGAAGTACTCTTTTACAAATGGTCTATATAGGTGAACTTTAATTAGACCTACTTTTTCGCCCCTATCCATTAGGTAATCAATTGTTTCTTCGATAGTTTGAGTTACTGAACCCATAGCTACGATTACATATTCAGCTTCTGGATGTCCATAGTAGTTAAATGGCTTGTAATCTCTACCAGTTAATTTGGAGATTTCCTTCATATAATCGTAGGCAATTTCACCTATTCTTTCATAGTAAGGATTGGAAGCTTCTACTGCTTGGAAATAGATATCTGGGTTTTGAGCAGTACCCCTAGTTACAGGATGCTCTGGATTTAAAGCCCTATCCCTAAACTCTTGTAAAGCTTCATAATCTACTAATTTAGCTAAATCGTCATATTCTAATACTTCAATCTTTTGGATTTCGTGGCTTGTCCTAAATCCATCGAAGAAGTGTAGGAATGGAACTCTACCCTTGATTGCTGCAAGGTGAGCTACTGCTCCTAAGTCCATAACTTCTTGTACGCTTGCTGATGAAAGCATAGCAAAACCTGTTTGTCTTGCAGCCATAACGTCTTGATGGTCACCAAATATACTTAAAGCATGGGAAGCTAATGCTCTAGCTGATACGTGGAAAACTCCTGGTAAAAGCTCTCCAGCAATCTTGTACATATTTGGAATCATCAATAATAGACCTTGGGATGCAGTGTATGTAGTCGTAAGAGCACCTGCTTGCAATGAACCGTGCACTGCACCTGCTGCACCTGCCTCAGATTGCATTTCCTTAACTAGGACTCTTTGTCCGAAGATGTTTTTCTTACCATTTGCCGCCCATTCATCAACGTGTTCTGCCATGTCTGATGAAGGAGTTATTGGATAGATGGCCGCTACATCAGTAAACGCATAGGATACGTACGCTGCAGCGGTATTACCATCCATGGTCTTCATAACTTTAGCCATGTTATATAAACCTCCTCTAAATTTTTAGAATTGTAGTAAAATTAACACCAATTGTAAAGCGTTTGCATTTTTTGGTTTAAAGAAAAAATTTTTTCTTCACTTTTTAAGTATATTAAAGATTAAAAGTAAAGTCAACTAACTTGCAATAAAAACCGTCAAATTCTTGACAGTTTTTTTAATTTAATCCGATAAAGTTCTCCCATTTTTCTTTTCTTTCAACCTTTGATTGAGCTTTATCTGCCTCTTAATCCTTTCGTTTAATTCCTTAGCTGCATTATAGCCCAAGACCTTCTGTCTAAAGTTCCTGGCTGCAACCTCTATGATCATGGCTACATTCCTACCTGGGCGGACTGGAACAGTTATAGTGGATATGGGGATACCCAAAATTTCTGTATATTTTTCATCTAGACCAATCCTATCATATTCCTTATTATCATCCCAAAGTTCTAACTCAACTATAAGCTCTATGAACTCATCGTTTTTAACAGACCCTACCCCATATAGCCTCTCTATATCCAATATACCCAGTCCCCTAATCTCCATAAAGTGTTTAGTAATCTCTGGTGACCTTCCCTGCAACATGTCCTCTATCCTCTTGATTATGACCGTATCATCGGAAACCAACCTGTGGCCTCTTATAACCAGGTCTAAGGCTGTTTCAGATTTTCCCACACCTGATTTGCCAGTAATTAGAATACCTACTCCATAGACTTCCACTAAAACCCCGTGAACCCTAGTCTCCGGCGATAGTTGTATATCTATATAAGAGATTAGCTTATTGAAGAGTTTTGAGGTATCATCCTTAGACCTTAGGATGGTCCTATCATGCTTTTTTGCCAGTTCTAATAATTCTGGAAAGACAGGTAGGTTCCTTGAGATAATTAGAGCAGGAATAGGATAGCTTAAAAACTTATCAATACTTTCATACCTCTTAGTATGGTGTAGTTGTTCATAATAGTGCCATTCGGCACTCCCAATTACCTGTAGCCTTTCAGGTACAAATTTTTCATAATAGCCTGCCATCTGTAAGCCAGGTCTACTGATTTCACTGGAATGAATCATAGTCTCCTCGTATTCAGAAGATGCATGGATAATTTCTAAATTCATTTCTTTAACTATAGACTTTAATGGTACGTGTATCATCATATCACCTTATCGACTTGGTATTATTATTGCTGCTAAAATATATGCTAGTAGCCCACCAAAGATTGCAGTAGCTATACTAAAGAAGACCCAGGCTAACCTGATTAGGGTTGGGTCTATATTGAAGTACTCCCCTATACCGCCGCAAACTCCTGCTATCATCTTATTAGTATCTGACCTATAGAGCCTTTTATGCATCCTTCTCCTCCCTTCCTTCCTGCCTGAAATGATTATATAGATTTTCTGCGGCTACCCTATTCATACCCTTTACACTGGCTAATTCATCGATACTGGCATTTTTTATTTTCTCTATGGATTTAAAATGTCTCATCAGGGCTAGCTTACGCTTTTCCCCTATTCCCTTAATATCGTCTAACTGGGATTTGAAAAGGTCCTTCCTCCTTAAGCTCTTGTGGTAGCTTATAGCAAACCTATGGGCCTCCTCCTGAATCTTATATATCAGCTTAAAGCCTAGGGAATCTTCCGGCAGCCTATACTCCTTATTATTATATATAATCCCCCTAGTTTTATGAAAATCATCCTTAACTAGACCGCAAACGGGTATATTTATCCCCAGTTCTTCTAAGACCCTTAAGGCTACATTTACCTGACCTTTTCCACCGTCTATCATTATAAGGTCTGGAAAGGCTGAAAAACCCTTGATTCCCATCTGGTCATCTAGCTTCTTCTTCTCCTCCAGCCCCCTAATAAATCTCCTCCTTAGAACTTCCTCCATGCTAGCATAGTCATCGGGAGTAGTGACGGACTTGATCCTAAACCTCCTATAGTCGGACTTCTTAGCCTCTCCATTTTCAAAGACTACCATGGAGCCTACAGATTGAACTCCGCTGATGTTGGAAATATCGTAGGCCTCTATCCTTTCCGGAAAATCCTCCAGCCTCAATAAATCCTGGATCTCCTCTAAGGACTTCAGGTTCTCCCTATGCTTCTTCAAGAATTTATCGCCGTATTTATTAATCATCTCTAGGGCATTTTTCCTTACCATTTCAACTAGCTTTAACTTTTCCCCTCTTTTTGGTACGCTGATGGTTACCTTTGAGCCCTTCTTAGCCGTCAACCACTTTTCAACTACCTCAGAATCTGTTATATCATCTTCCAATATAATCTCCTTAGGTATATAGGCTGAACCGATGTAGAACTGCTTAATAAAGGAGCTTAAGACCTCCCCCCTATCTTCCCTATAGGTATCCTCCATCAGGTAGTGTTCCCTACCTATGATCTTGCCAGACCTAATGAAGAAGACTTGGACGCAGACTTCCTCTATACCCCTGGCCATAGCGATAACATCCTGGTCAATGGCGTTAGCAGATACGATTTTTTGCTCCTCTTGGAGTAGCCTAAGGGCATTTAACTGGTCCCTATAGACACTAGCCTTTTCAAACTCCAAATTCTTTGAAGCCTCCAACATCTTCCTTTCTATATCTTTTATTAAGCTTAGATCCTTCCCATCTAGGAAGCGGATGATTTCATTGATCATTTCCATATATTCATCCTCATCTACCCTACCTAGGCAGGGGGCATTACACCTGCCTATATGATAATTTAAACAGGGTCGGAAATTACCTAAACTCTTCTCCAAATTCAGCTTACAAGTCCTAATAGGATAGATATCGTGGATTACATCGATAGAGTCGTTTACAGCCGAAGCACTTGGATAGGGGCCAAAATACTTGGCCCCATCCTTTAAAACCTTCCTAGTCTTCACAACCCTAGGATATTTTTCATTTAGGGTTACCTTAATATAGGGGTACTGTTTATCATCCCTTAGGAGGATGTTGTACTTAGGTCTATGCTTTTTAATAAGGTTGGCCTCCAGTACCAAGGCTTCCACTTCATTGTCTACTATAATATATTCAAACTCCTTAATATGGCTAACCATACTTCTTACTTTCATTGGTTGATTGTTAGGAGATTGAAAATACTGCCTAACCCTCTTCTTAAGGGATATGGCCTTACCTACGTATATTATATCATCGGATTTGTCCTTCATTATATAAACACCTGGTTTATCAGGTAGTTTCTTCAACTCTTCCTCTATATTAAACATACTTTCACCCTTTATTATCCCTTGATAAATTTATTCCTTTGGTAAAAATATTATATCATACAATTGACAATTACCCATTAATAATTAAATAGTCAATGGATAAAGATAAAATTTATCTATATCTAAAATCAGAGTTCTATATCTGAAATTTTAGTATAATAATAACTTGGACCACACATGGCATAAACTTCCAATGTGTGGTCCTCTTA
>JAAYLY010000053.1 GCA_012521625.1 Tissierellia bacterium
AAGCGGGTATTCTATACCCGCTTTTAATTTTCTTAAAATTTATGGGAGGTGCTGTTTTATTAAAGATCTTCAAATCAATGAGGGGATAAGAGCAAGGGAAGTCAGGTTAATCGATTCTGATGGAAAGCAGGTAGGTATTGTACCATTAAGAGAGGCCTTAGAAAGAGCAGAGGAAAGAAAACTTGACTTGGTCAATGTGGCACCAAATGCAAAGCCGCCAGTATGCAAAATCATGGACTACGGTAAGTACAAGTATGAATTGGCTAAGAAGGAGAAGGAAGCCAAGAAGAAACAAAGAGTAATCAACGTAAAAGAAATTAGATTAACCCCTAATATTGAAAAACATGACTTAAACGTAAAAGCTAAGAGGGCAAATCAGTTTCTAAGTAATGGAGACAAGGTTAAGGTTTCCGTAAGGTTTAGAGGTAGAGAAATGGGCCATACGGAAATAGGCAAGGTCGTTTTAGATGACTTTGCTGAATTAACGAAAGATTATGGAGTTATAGAAAAGCCTGCTAAATTAGAGGGTAGGAATATGACTATGACTTTAGCCCCAAAATCAGATAAAGATTAGGAGGATGTATGAATGGCAAAGATTAAGATGAAGACTCATAGAGGTTCTGCAAAGAGATTTAGAAGAACAGGTACTGGAAAGTTAAGAAGATATAAGGCCTATAAAAGCCACTTAACAGGAAAGAAATCACCTAAGAGAGTTAGAAACTTAAGAAAAGGTGCTTTAGTAAGCAAGGGCGACCAAAAGAGAATAGATGCAATGTTACCGAGATAAATTGTGAATTCACACTAGAAAGGAGTTTAAAAGATGGCAAGAGTAAAAAGAGGCGTTAATGCTAAGAAAAGACATAAAAAGATAATTAAACAAGCTAAGGGTTACTATGGTGCAAAGAGTAAGCTATTTAGACCTGCAAACCAAGCTGTAATGAAATCATTAAATTATGCATATATAGGAAGAAAGCAAAGAAAGAGACAGTTTAGACAATTATGGATTACTAGGATAAATGCTGCTGCTAGAGAGCATGGTTTAAGCTATAGCAAATTCATAAGCGGTCTAAAAAAAGCTAATATTGAAATTAACAGAAAAATGCTATCAGAGATGGCTATTCACGATAAAGAAGGATTTGCAAAATTAGTAGAAATCGCAAAGAATAATTAAGTAAAAAGTTCCTGATAGGAACTTTTTATTTTTTAGTAGGTGATGGAATGCTAGAGGTAAGCTCCAACAAAAATCCAATGATTAAAGAGGTTAGAAGCTTATACAAGAAGAAAAATAGATGGGCTAATAAGCTCTTCATCATAGAAGGTATAAAAATTATAGAAGAAGCAATAATCAATCAAATAGAAATAAAATACATCCTATTCTCCAGCAGCTTCATCGACTCCCAGGAAGGCAAGAATTTCTATTATAAGATCCAAGACAAAGCCCATATAGTGAAGGTTAAGGATTCCCTATTTAAAAGCTTATCTGATACTGAAAATCCCCAAGGGGTAATGGCCGTTTGTCAATTTAATATTAGGGATTTGGCTGAGATAGAGAGCTTAAGTAATCCATCTATTTTTTTTCTTGATGGCTTGCAAGACCCTGGTAATATGGGTACCATAATTAGGACAGCCGATGCCTTTAAAATCGATGGTATAATCCTTGGCCAAGGTTGTGTAGATCCCTATAATTTAAAGGTAGTAAGGTCTACCATGGGTTCTATTTTTAGGGTTCCCTTATATAGCTGCCACAATTCTTTGGAGACCCTGGCGGATTTGAAAAATAAGGGCTTTAATATTCTAACGGCAACCTTAGAGGGAGAGCCTATTTATAATTTCGACTTTAAGGATAAATTGGTCTGCATAATAGGCAATGAGGCCAGGGGGGTAAATCCAAAGATCTTACATATGGCCAATAAGAGTATCAAAATACCCATGCCGGGTGATGCTGAATCCTTAAATGCAGCTGTGGCAGCATCAATCATCATGTATGAGCTTATGAAGAGCAGGA
>JAAYLY010000054.1 GCA_012521625.1 Tissierellia bacterium
ACCTACTAAAATTAGCCATGTAGATGGTAAATATGGGGATGGAACAGCCCTTTGAGCGTGGGTAAACTTGCTCCGATGGGAGTATTGACCACGAAGCCACCACCTCTATAGGTGGAGGTAGTTCACAGTGTATTGCAATTGATCCTAAATATCAGGGCTTTGGGATTTTCAATAGAATCATAACTGAGCTGATTAGGGTCCAATATGAAAGGGGTAATCATCATATATTTGTATTTACTAAACCAAGTAATAAAAAGTTTTTTGAAGATGTAGGCTTTAGGGAAATAGCCGGGGTAGAGGGAAAGGTATCATTATTGGAAAATAATCCAAAGGGCATTGAGACCTATCTTGAAGAGTTGAGAAGAAGGAGAAGAGATGGAGATAGGATTGGGGCAATTGTTATGAACTGTAATCCCTTTACCCTAGGCCATCAATACCTTATAGAACAGGCAGCAAGGAATAGCGATGTGGTCCATATCTTCCTAGTTTGGGAAAATAGGTCAATATTTCCCAATGAAGTTAGGTTAAGGCTGTTAAGGGAGGGTACAAGCCATCTAGATAATGTAGTCATCCATAAGGGTAAAGATTATATAATCTCCAACTCAACCTTCCCCTCATATTTTTTAAAGGAAAAGAGTACAGTTGTAAAATCCCATGCTATGTTAGATGTTAAGATTTTTGCAGAATATATTGTACCCACCCTAGGAATCAACCAAAGGTTTGTAGGTGAGGAGCCTACTGATTATGTTACCAATGAATATAATAAAACCATGTTGGAAACCTTACCCAAATATAATGTAGAAGTAAAAAAATCCAAAGGCTGACTACTGGAAATCAGGAGATAATTAGTGCTTCAAGGGTAAGACAAATGATCAAGGAAGATAGGTTAGACGAAGTTGCAAATTTCCTTCCTGAAACAACCTATAGATTTTTACTCTCAGATGAAGCTAAGCCAATCATTAAGAGGATAAAAGAGAGTTAAAATTCATAACTTAAACTTAAGATATTTAGCTATTATTACAAAGGGGATTTTACTGGCTGGGAGTTAGACCCTTAATTTAAGTTTAGGACTTAAATTAAGGGCTTATTTATTTTTTGAAAAAATATTTAAAAATTCCACAAAAACACTTTGAAATATTAAAGCGATATAGTATAATAGTTAGAAAATATAAATCAAAGGCCATGAATGGGACCAGTAGATCTATTAAGGTCATCAGAGAGAGAAGTCCATAGGCTGAAAGGCTTCTTTGACACACTAGGTCGAAAACCACCCATGAGCCCAGTCCCGAAGCCAGTAAGGACTATGCGCTTGCTGCGTTAAAGCTAATTCTTCCATTAGGTGGAACAGCGAGGGATACACTCGTCCTTTTTGGGATGGGTGTTTTTTGTTACAAAAAATATAGCAAAGGGGGAGTTTTAGATGGATGAGATCATCGTAGCTAAATTTGGCGGCAACTCATTGGCTGATAGCAATCAGTTTCAAAAGGTAAAGAAGATAGTTACTTCAGATAAGAGAAGAAGATATATAATACCATCGGCACCAGGAAAGAGAAACAAGGAAGACCACAAGATTACGGACCTCTTGTACATGTGTCATCAGCTGGCTTCCCACAATATCAATATTGATGAAGTCTTTAGCCTGGTTGAAAACAGATATATAGAAATATGTAGAAAGTTGGGCTTAGACTTAGGAATTGAAGAGATCCTTAATGAGATAAAATTAGAAATCCAAGAGGGGGCAAGCCGGGACTATACAGCCAGCAGAGGAGAATATATTAACGGTATTATTTTAGCCAAGTATTTAGACTTTGAATTTGTCGATGCCAAGGACCTAATCCTATTCAATCAGGATGGCAGATTGGATCTGGAAGAGACTAAGAGGAAGGCCAGGGAAAGGTTAAAGGATGTAGAGTATGCTGTTATTCCAGGTTTTTACGGGGCTGATAAGGATGGCCAGATAGTAACCTTCTCAAGGGGTGGGTCAGATATAACAGGTTCTATAATAGCAAGGGCAGTAAATAGTATCTTATACGAAAATTGGACGGACGTATCCGGCTTTTATATGGCAGATCCTAGGATAGTAGAAAATCCAAGAAGCATTGAAACCGTAAGCTATAAGGAACTAAGGGAACTTTCTTATATGGGGGCTCCTGTTTTACATGAAGAGTCCATCTTTCCAATAAAGGAAGTAGGAATACCTATAAACATTAGAAACACCAATAAGCCTGAAGAACCAGGAACTATGATTGTTAGCGATGCTGAGGCTATAGATACTAACCACATCATAACCGGTATTGCAGGCAAGAAGGATTTTACCGTTTTAACTATTGATAAGACCAATATGACGGAAGAAAAAGGCTTCATTAGGAAGCTGGCTTCTGTTTTGGAAAGTAATGATATAACTATAGAACATCTGCCCACCAGTATAGATTCAGTTTCGGTAATAGTTTCTAGCAGCCAATTGGATTCTAAGCTAGATAAGGTAAAGGAAGAGATTAGGATTTACTGCAGGCCTGATAATATCGAAGCCTATAGTAATATAGCCCTAATAGCTGTAGTAGGTAGGGGTATGAAGAATAAGAAGGGAACATCTGCTAGGGTGTTTACAGCCTTAGCCAATGCAGGTATCAATATTAGGATGATATCCCAGGGCTTTAGGGAGTTAAATATTATTATTGGTATAGAAAACGATGATTTTGAAGAGGCCATAAAGGCCATATATGATGCCTTTAATAAGTAAATATAGGGGGATTAAGAATGAGAAAATATAATGTTGCCGTAGTTGGTGCTACAGGTTTAGTGGGAGGTACAATTTTAAAGATATTGGAAGAAAGGGACTTCCCTATAGAAAATATCTACCTATTCTCATCTAAGAAATCAGCAGGAAAGGCCCTAGAATTCAGGGGAAGGGAATATGTTGTGGAAGAATTGAAGGAGGATTCCTTCGCTAGGGATATAGATTTGGCCTTCTTTGCTGCTGGAGGCTCAGTAAGTGAAAGATATGCCAAATATGCAGTTAAAGAGGGAGTTATGGTTATCGATAATAGCAGCATCTTTAGGATGGATAAGGATGTGCCCCTAGTGGTTCCAGAAGTCAATCCAGAGGAGGTAGAGAAGGGAAAGGGAATTATCTCTAATCCTAACTGTTCAACTATCCAATCGGTTGTAGCCTTAAAGCCTATACACGATCGCTATAAGATTAAGAGGATCATCTTTTCAACCTACCAGGCAGTATCCGGTTCTGGTTTAGCTGGCCTAAGGGACCTAGAGGAAGGTCTGGTTGAATGCTATCCCCACAAGATTCAAGGAAATGTAATACCACATATAGATAGCTTTCTTGATAATGGCTATAGCAAGGAAGAGATGAAGATGATAGAGGAGACTAGGAAGATCCTAAAGGATGATAGTATAAGGATTACTGCCACTACCGTTAGAATACCGGTTAAATACGGCCATAGTGTGTCTATAAATCTTGAATTGGAGAAGCCCTTCCAGTTGGAAGATGTATATAAGGTACTGGAGGAATTTGAAGGAATAATAGTTAAGGATGATCTTAGCAACAATATCTATCCTATGCCCTTAGACGTGGCAGGATCTGATGAAGTATATGTGGGTAGGATTAGAAGGGATTATAGTGTGGAAAACGGCCTTAACCTATGGGTTGTGGCCGATAACATCAGGAAGGGTGCTGCAACAAATGCAGTTCAAATTGCTGAATTACTAATATATAAAGGTAAATAGAAGAGGAGATGGTGATGAAGTATCTTAGTAGTAGGGATCAGACAATAAAGCTTTCAGCAAGCCAGGCTATTATTAAGGGGTTAGCAGATGATGGAGGTTTATTTGTGCCAGAATATTTTCCTAAGCTAGAGTTAGAAGAATTGAAGGATATGGACTATAAGGATATTGCCGTGGAAATATTGAGTATGTACTTTACAAACTTTTCAAAGGAATCCTTAAGGGATATAGTTCATAGGGCCTATGTTGGGAAATTTATAGAGGGTATAGTTCCAGTTAAGGAGGTGGGAGATGTATATTTCCTAGAGCTCTATCATGGGCCTACCCTGGCCTTTAAGGATATGGCCCTAGCTATCCTTCCCCACCTATTGAAGGAAGCCCTAAGCTTAGAGGGCATTGATAAGGAAGTGGTCATCTTAACTGCCACTTCCGGGGATACTGGTAAGGCAGCCTTGGAAGGCTTTGCTGGAGTTGAAAATACAAGGATAGTAGTATTTTATCCAGAAAAGGGCGTAAGTCAGATTCAAAAGCTTCAGATGATAAGCCAGGAGGGAGATAATACCCTTGTGGTGGGTATCCATGGGAACTTTGACAATGCCCAGACTGGAGTTAAGGAGATCTTCAATGATGAGTCTTTAAAACGAATACTGGAGGAGGAGGGTTACCTCCTATCTTCGGCTAACTCCATCAATATAGGCAGGTTGATTCCCCAAATCGTCTATTATGTCCATGCTTATGTGGAACTTTTAAGGATGGAGGAAATTGGCCTAGGAGAAGGGATTAACATAGTAGTGCCTACTGGTAATTTTGGAAATATTTTGGCAGCCTACTATGGTATGAAGATGGGACTTCCTATAAATAAGTTGATTTGTGCATCTAACGAAAATAATGTCTTAACGGACTTTTTCAATACTGGCATATATGACAGGAGAAGGGAATTGATTTTAACTTCATCCCCCTCCATGGACATACTCATATCCAGTAATCTAGAAAGGCTTATCTATGATTTAAGTGGTGGAAATAGCCAGTTGGTTATGGATAAGATGAAGGAATTATCCCAAGCAGGTTATTATAAGGTGGATCTAGATTTATCTAAATTCTATGCCCACTTCTCATCAGAAGAAGAGGTTGATAAGACAATTAAGGAAGTCTTTGACCATTACAACTATCTAATCGATACCCATACAGCTGTTGCCTACGATGTTTATCAAAAATATAAGCAAGGGTCTAAGGATAATACCAAGACCATAATTGCCTCCACTGCCAGTCCTTTTAAATTTGGCAGTGCTGTAGCCAAGGCTATAGGGCTTAAGTTGGAAGTAAAAGATGAATTTACTATCTTAAAAGAATTGGCAAGGAGGGCTAATTTAGAACTTCCAAAGGCCATTTCCCAATTAAGGGAGAAGGAAATTTTACACAAGAAAAACTGCTATAAAGATGAGATGAAGGCTATCTTAATGGATTATTTAAAGGCAGGTGAAAAGGATGTATGAAGTTAAAATTCCAGCTACTTCTGCCAATCTAGGGCCTGGCTTTGATGCCCTGGGGATTGCCTTAGACCTTTATAACAGCTATATATTTGAAGAGATAGATGGTGGTATTGAGATTTCAGGTTTTGAAGAAGACTTTAACAGTTTGGAAAATCTAGTGTATAAATCCATGCTGGAGACCTTTGAAATCATAGGCTATCAGCCTAGGGGTGTTAGGATAGTAGCTGAATGCCAGATCCCCATGTCTAGAGGACTAGGAAGTAGTGCTGCCTGTATATTAGGGGGAGTTATAGGGGCAAATCTCCTAGCAGGAAAACCCCTATCGAAGGATGAGATATTTAGAATAGCGACTAATATAGAGGGACACCCTGACAATATAGCGCCTGCCTTATTTGGAGGATTTGTCACATCTATTATGGAAGGGGACGAAGTTTATTATAATAAGATAGATCTGGTTAATGGAATAAAATTTGTAGCCCTAATTCCAGACTTTACCCTATCCACAAAGGCTGCCAGGGAAGTTTTACCTAAATCCATATCCTATGAAGATGGAGTATTTAACGTAGGTAGGGTTGCCCTTTTGATTTCTACCTTGCAAAATGGAAGGTATGACCTATTAAATTATGCTCTTAAAGATAGGCTTCACCAACCCTACAGGGGAAAACTAATCCAGGGTTATGAAGAAATCTTTTCCAAATGTGAAAAATTAGGAGCCTTAGGAGTATATTTAAGTGGAGCTGGCCCCACTATAATGGCTATAGTTGAAAAAAATAATAATACCTTTTTTAGGAAAATCAGTAATTATATGAAATTAAAAAAGTTTAATTGGAATATTATAGAATTATCCTTAAACTTGTCGGGTGCCTTAATTAATAAAATGGTAAATAGTAGAATGATAAATATTGTATAGTTGCCTTCGAAATTTAACATAATAAAAATGAAAATTTTTATTAGGAGGAAATATTATGGAGGGCAATTCAAATTTCCAACATATTTTGGAAAGGTTTAAGGCAGCAGATGTGGATACTAAGATAGAAATGTATACTACCATAAGGGGATTAACAGTAGAACAGTATAAGGAATTATTAAGATATTTCCCAATCAAGGAATTAGATAGATTAGAACAAGCGATGGGATAAATGATAATAGCCAAGGCAATTTTGCCTTGGCTGTTATTTCATCCTTATAAGATTTTTTATAATACTGCTAAATCCTCATCCTTAGGATCACA
>JAAYLY010000055.1 GCA_012521625.1 Tissierellia bacterium
TTAATAGGTATTAGGTTTTGGGAAATGGGTTAGAATCCCATACAGCCCCCGCTACTGTGATTGATGACGAAATCAACATATACCACTGGAGTTTCTCTGGGAAGGTGTTGAAAGTAGGATGATTCATAAGTCAGGATACCAGCCTAATGCTAGTAAGTAACCTTCGGTGGGAAGGGATAACTTAGATTGATTAAAGCTTAAAATTAGTTAATCTATCCCTACCATTGGTGTAGGGATTTTTGTTTATACAGTGTGGATAATGATATCAGCAAAAACTATCTTCAAAAATACCAACCTCATTTTGTTTTGTCAAACCCCATAAATAATTTTTAAAGGCTGATTAACTTAATCATTATTTACACATTTCTACAAGGAGAGGGTAATATTGCTTCTAGCAATTACCCTCTCTTAATCTAAAAAAATTATTAGGAGGACCTATGGAACTACTGAAAAAAACTATAGAATCAATAAAACCAGCAAATAGGGAGATAATGGATCTTACCAGGGAAAGGTGGGATGGTTTAGTTAAACCATTAGGAAGCCTTGGTACCCTAGAAGAATTGGCCATAAAAATCTCTGGAATAACGGGTAAGGTGGAAAACAAGTTGGAGAAGAAGGCCGTTGTAGTTATGGCAAGTGATAATGGGATAGTAGAAGAAAATGTAACCTGCACTCCACAGATTATAACCACCCTCCTAACGGAAGGGATGGCCAAGGGGATTACTGGGGTAGCAACCCTGGGCAAATTTGTAGGGGCAGATATTATAACTGTGGATATAGGCTTAAATTCAGATTTTACCCATGAAAGGGTTATCAATAGGAAGATAGCCTATGGTACTAAGAACTTTACCAAGGGGCCTGCCATGACCTATGAGGAGGCAGTAAAATCCATTGAAGTAGGTATTGAAATAGGGGACAGGCTGTTTGAAGAGGGTTATGATATCTTAGGTACTGGGGAATTGGGTATGGGTAATACTACCACCAGTGCAGCCCTATTAACAGTATTTTCCGGCTTAGATGTAAGCCTAACCTGCGGCAGGGGAGCCGGTATAACAGAGGAACAGTATGAACATAAGAAGCAGACCATCCTAAAGGGGATAGAGGTAAATAAACCAAATAAGGAAGATCCTATAGATGTAATATCCAAGGTTGGAGGCTTTGACATTGGAGGCATGTGCGGCCTATTCCTATCTGGGGCCAAAAATGGGATCCCAGTGGTAATAGATGGCTTCATTTCCTCAGCTGCAGCCCTATGTGCAGTGAGATTGAATCCGGCTGTAAGGGATTACATAATACCCTCCCACCTATCTAATGAGCCAGGTGCCAAATATATGTTAGATGAGCTGGGACTAGAGCCGATGTTAAACCTAAAGATGAGGTTGGGAGAGGGCTCAGGCTGTCCATTGGCCTTCCAGATTATAGATGCTGCCTTATATACCCAGGAAAATATGGGAACCTTTAAAGAAGCCACCATCGATAGTTCAGTCCTGGTAGATATTAGGGAGGAAGGTTAAAATGATTACACTAGTGACAGGAGGAGCCCGCAGTGGCAAAAGTAGCTTTGCGGAAAGCTTACTTGCAGATAAGGAAGATGTGGTGTATATGGCCACATCTCGAATTTTTGATAAGGAAATGGAAGAAAGGATTAAACTTCATAGGGATAGCAGGCCTGCCATATGGAGGACCTTTGAAGGTAACTACAATTTAAAAGAGGCCATAGGTGAAGAAAAACACTACCTACTAGACTGCTTAACTGTTTTAACGTCTAACATTATGTTTGATATCACCAAGGATGTAGAATATATCGATTATGAGCTTCAAAAAAGGGTTGAGGACAAGGTTTTAGAGGAGATTAAGGATTTAATCCAGGCTGTAAGGGCTAAGGATTATAATCTAGTGATGGTAACCAATGAAGTTGGCTATTCAGTAGTGCCTGAACACCATATCTCAAGGGTATTTAGGGATATTCAGGGACGGATTAACCAGAGGGTGGCCGCCTTAAGTGATGAGGTCTATTTGGTATGTTGTGGTATACCGGTGAAAATTAAATGATTAAAGGATTTATACTAGCCCTCCAATTTCTAACTAGGTTACCCATAAATGTGGCTATAGATTTCAATAGTGAAAATCTTAGAAGATCTACCTTCTTTTACCCCTACGTCGGTTTAATCTTGGGAGCCATAGCCACCATACCTTATTACCTCTTTAGTCCATATAATAAGCAGGTCTCAGCATTTATGGTACTGTTATTGATGATCTTCTTAACGGGGGGCCTCCATCTAGATGGCCTTTCCGACACGGCAGATGGTTTCTTCTCCAATAGGGATAGGGAGGGGACCCTGGAGATTATGAAGGATAGTAGGATTGGAGCCTTTGGGGTTATTAGTCTGATACTCATAATCTTATTTAAATATATACTTATTTTAAGTTTAGATACTAACTTACCAGTGGCCATGGCCCTTTCCATGGGTAATAGTAGGTTAACAACCCTATTGCAGATAGCCTTTAAGAAGAATGCTAGGCCTGGTGGTCTTGGAGATATGATACATCAAGCCCATTCTAAGCCCTATATTGTTACCACAGCCATTATATATACTTTAATTACCCTAGGGCTAGATTTAAGCTTCTTAATCCCCTTAATCATAAGCCTTATATTTGGACAGTTCATATCCCTTTATAGCTATAAAAAAATAGGAGGTTTTACTGGGGATGTTTATGGGGCATCCATAGAACTGACTGAGGCCATATCATTATTAGCCTTTTGGGGGGTTTTTATATGGACATAATCTTAATAAGACATGGAGAGTCTAAGGCCAATGTAGATGCCATCTTTGGAGATAATCAATCACCCTTGACGGATAGGGGGATTGAGCAGATTAAGGTTACTAAGGAAAATTTAAAGGAATTCAACTTTGATAGGGTATATTTTAGCCCTTTTCGTAGAACGGTGGAAAGCTTGAAGTGCTTGGACTTGGATGGTATTGAAGCCCTACCAGAGGATAGGATAAGGGAATATGATTTTGGCATATTTACAGGTAAAAACTATTTGGCCATAGAGGAAGAATTTCCTAAGGAGTATAGGGAGTGGATAGAAAATCCTAATGATTATGTAATTAAGGATGGGGAGAGTTTAAGGCTAGTCTATAATAGGGTTAGTGAATTTTTAGAGGAACTGGTGGAAAGGGGAGAAGACGCCCTACTAGTAACCCATGCCGGTGTCATCAGGCTGGCTTTTTGTTGGGTATTCGATAATATAGATTACTTCTTTAAATTCAAGGTAAATAACGGTAGTATCAATATCATCTCCATAGATGATGGATTTAAGTTTATAAAGAAGGTTAATTATAGCCCTAGATTGGATTGATGTAGGGTCTTAAGCTTAGATTGCACTTTATATCAATGTTTATTAATTAAATTTTGTAAAGGGGCAGATGGATGAAAAGGATAGTCAAATGTATTAGCAGCATAGAAGAATTGGATGTAGACCTATTTAATAGATTAAATATAGGGGTTGAGATTCAGGATTTTACCGAGCCAAATTTGACCGATGCTGAGAAGGAGGAAATTATAAGTAATTATAAGAGGGCCTTTAAAAATCTTAAGGGGGTTAAGGCCTTGCACGGGCCCTTCTTAGACTTAAAACCTGCAAGTCCTGATCTACTAATTAGGGAGGTAAGTTATAAGAGATATCTAGACTCTATAAAGATAGCCAGTGAATTAAATGTGGATTATCTGATCTTCCACAGCCAAATCAATCCCCATCTAAATGAGCCCTATATTAAAGATTTAAATAACCAACAGGCTAAGGAATTCTGGGAAAGAATCCTGGCTGAAACTAACTTTAAGGGCACATTCCTAATAGAAAACATCTTCGAAAGGGAACCTCGTATGCTAAGGGACTATATGGAGGCTGTAGATTTTCCCAATATCAAGGTTAATTTGGATATAGGACATGCTAAGCTAGGGGGTGCTAGCTTAGAAGATTGGTTAGTAACCTTAAAAGATCATATAGCCTATATTCATTTTCATTCAAATAATGGGATATATGACCAGCATCAGCCGCCGACCAAAGAAGAAATTCAAGAGCTATATCATCAGCTGGAAAAATATGAACTGGAAGTGGTATTGGCTTTGGAATATAAGAATAATATTGAAGAGGAGATAAATAGATACTTATAGGAGAACTTATAGGGCTATTTGAATAAAGGCCTATTTAGAGGCTAATTAGAGGGAAGGATTTCTACAGATAAGAAAAGTTTTAGAATAGTTAGACTTTTTCCGGAAATAGCTATAAAATTATGTTATAATATAAACAAACATGGTTTTAGGTGACCTATATGAAAGTGAAAAAAATTGTTTTTCCAGCTGGCATACCCCTGAAAGATCAATTACTACTTCCAATTCTAAAGGCTATCTACAATGATTAACTGCTCCTTAGTTGGTTTTAGGATGGAGCGGAGCATATCCATCTTAATAGTACTATTATCCAACCAAACCTCTTCCAAGTCTTGGGGAATTATTACTGGCATCCTATGGTGGATATCCCTCATGCTTTCATTTGCCTCAGTAGTGATGATAGTAAAAGTTGCCAACTTATTTCCAGCTTTATCAGGAAATACACTATATAAGCCAGCCAAGGAAAAGATTTCTTGATGGGGCAGATGGATTCTTTTTTTAAACTTCTTACCCTTTTCATTCTTCCATTCAAAGAAACTAGTTACAGGAATAATACAACGCCTATGATAGAAGGAGGACTTAAATAGGGGTTTAATATGGACTGTTTCAGCCCTAGCATTTATAATAGGCCTATTGGTAAACTTAGGGCTAAAACCCCACTTCATAAATCGGATCTCCCTTTCCTTATCCTTAAGGACTACAGGAACTAGGTTAGTAGGAAATACCTCCTCCTTACCCTTAAAATCCTCTAGGGGCCTAATGGCCTTATACCTTTCAGCTAATTGATGGATGCTAGCATCTAGAGAGTATCTACCACACATTTTATCACCTCTATAATTAATATCTAATGATTTAATTATACCCTAGGACCTATATAATATTAATAGTTTCCATCTAATGGTTTAGATTTAACCTAATTAACAACAGAAGTCTCCCATCTTCTATAAGTGGGAGATGAATGTTACTTGACAATTCCTTCCTTTATGATATAACCAGTATTAGAGGAGGGAGTTGAGTAAATACAATGCAA
>JAAYLY010000056.1 GCA_012521625.1 Tissierellia bacterium
CCTACTAAAATTAGCCATGTAGATGGTAAATATGGGGATGGAACAGCCCTTTGAGCGTGGGTAAACTTGCTCCGATGGGAGTATTGACCACGAAGCCACCACCTCTATAGGTGGAGGTAGTTCACAACAAGATAAATGTATAAATTAGTCTATTATTGGAAACATAAGTACTACAAGATAATATATTAATATTTGGAGGTAATCTTATGGAATTAAATACTAAGGAGAAAATCAAGAAGAAGATCTTAGATATTCAGGAGATTATAAAGGACTATAAGAACCTTTCAAAGGAAGTAGATGACATGGAGGCAGCAGACCTATTTAGGGAGTATGCCGAGCAGTGTGGTCTCCAAGCAGCAGAGTTACAGAAGTTGCTTAAAAAATTTTAATGGAAACATTAGCCAATTTGATTGTATAATATATTTATAGGGTATGTAATTAGAAAAGAGTAAAGGGGAGATTCTTATGATTAAAAACCTCATTGAACAGAAGAGAAAAGAGTATGAGAGAAGAAGGAAGATGGAAGTAGCGAAAAATGTAGCAAAGGGTACAGTATTAGGTACCGCTGTAGGTGCACTGGCAGGTATTTTATTTGCACCCAAATCCGGTAAGGAGACCAGAAAGGAGATAGCAGATAAATCCAAGGAACTATCAGAAAATGTAAAAGTTACTGTACAAGATTCAATGACCAAGACTAAGGAATTTACAGACAAGATTGTTACAGATGTAAAAACTAATGTTATGGCCATGAAGGAAAAGAACATGAAGGCTACTAAGACTTTAAAGGATGAACTTAAGGAAGAAACAGCTGATGTGTTAGAAGAAGTAGGAGATGGCATGGTTCAAATAGGTGAAGCCATTGGTGAGCAGGCCGATGAATTAAAGAAGGAGATAAAATAAAAGCTTAAAAGTATAGTATAAAGAAGGAGTAAGATTAGTGCTAGTAACCCACGATGAAGATAAGAAAAACTAAGGACAAGGGGGAGACCTATGGATGCCAACTTGACGGTACAGGACCTTTTTAGATTGATACTTTACTTAATAGGTATAGGGGTCGGTACTTATTTTATTTTAGTCTTAAGCAAGATCAACAGAATTTTAGGTCAAGCTAGAGATATAATCGATTCCAATTTAAATGAATTGGAGACTACTATTAAACAATTGCCAGACATAAGCTATAATGTAAATGAGATTACTAGGGAAGCTAAGGACGCCCTAAATCAATTGACTCCTGAGATAACCGGCCTAGTACAGAATGTTAACTGTATTTCACAACAGGCCGCTTCCATTACCAATACCGTTAAGGATACGACGGAAAGGGTAAGCGATACTGTAGATGAAGTAGCTGAAAGTATAGCAGACACTGCCATAGCCTTTAAGTATGGGACCAAGACTATAACAGATTACATTCATCTAATCCTGGAAGTCTTTGAATTGATTAAGAATAAGTTGAAAAAATAGATTTAGTTTTCATTCAACACCAGAGCCCTAAGGGGCTCTCTTATTTGTCTATAGATATTTTTTTGTTGATAATGGTAAAATTACTGATATACTATATTATAAGATATGGCAATATTTATCAAACTAAATGAAAAACTAAAAATCAGCAAACTATAAAGTGAAAGGCGGATAAAATGAGACGAGTGAAGTTTATAGTTAACCCTTCATCTGGAAGACAGACTGCAGAAGCAAAAATCGATGCTTTAAGCAAATTACTGCTAGATGATGGTTATACTGTGGCTAAGTTTTTCACTAAGGGAAAAGACGATGCTATGAAGGAAACTATTAGAACTTGTAAGGAAGATTGGGATTTTATTATAGTTTCCGGTGGCGATGGCACGGTAAATGAAGTGGCAAGGGGTATAATGAATAGTGAAAGGAAGATACCAGTGGCCATCCTGTCATCAGGGACTGTAAACGACTTTGCAAACTATATGAATATCCCTACTAAGGCAAGCGAGTTCTTTAATATGATAAAAAAAGGAAAGATAATAGATATAGACCTGGGCCAAGTAGGTGACAACTACTTCGTAAACGTGGCGGCAGGTGGACTTTTGACTAATGTAGGTTATCAGGTACAGCCTGAAGCCAAGGCTAGATTAGGTAGACTAGCCTATTACCTAGAAGGCCTGAGGGAATTCGTCACAGAGGGAATTGAGCCTATCCATATGAAGTTTGAAAGTGAAGAATATACCTTAGAAGATAAGGTTTTATTATTTTTAATTTCCAATAGTTCATCCATCGGTGGCTTTAAAAAGCTAGCACCGGCAGCTGAAGTAGGAGATGGACTATTAGACGTACTGATTATCAAGGATTCTGATATAGGGGAGATAGCCAACATTTTCTTTATGATCCTAAGGGGGGACCATATTAACCATCCTAATGTAGTCTACTTTAAGACCAATAAGATAAAAGTAGAAAGTGACAGGGACGTAACTATAGATATAGATGGGGAATATGGAGGCAAGTTGCCTAAGACCTTCCAGGTAGTACACAAGGGAATGAAGATCTTCGTTTCTTAAGAAGAGGTGATAAAGGTGAGCGAGGATAAGGATAGAATAGAAGAAACGGTAGCGGAGATTGAAAAATATTTAAGAAGGATAGATTATACCATCAGGAAAAAAGGGAGAGAGATCATACTAGAAGAAAATATCACCATACCTCAATTTCACGCACTGCAGATTCTAATCCATCACGGGAAATTGACTATAGGTGATCTAAGCCAAAAGATGTCGCTTGCATGCAGCACTATAACTGACTTAATCGACAGGATGGAAAAGACCCAGCTTGTAGCTAGAAAAAGAAGTGAAAAGGATAAGAGGGTCGTAATAGTGGAAGTACTGCCAAAGGGACATGAGATCTTAGAAAAGGTGTTAATAAAGCGAAGGGAGTATTTAAGGGGAAAAATCTCCCACTATAAGCTAGAAGAGATGGAAAATTTAAGGAGGGAGCTCCAGATCCTGTACGAGTCCATAGGCAGTGATGATTAGTTAGAATTATTGGAAAAGGGGTAAATTTTGATGAAGCTTATCAATAATAGATTTAGGGTCTACAATATCGTTAATGAGGGTACAGTTGATGAATCTTACATCATCAAAGACCTGCAAGATGAAGAAAAACTTAAATTCCTTACCATCTACCACGGCACTAGGGATAAGAGGATTCTAGACTACTTTATTACGGAGTTTGAAACCCTAGTCAACGTAAACAATAGGAGTCTGGTTAAATTAGAGGAATTTGAGCTAGTTGAAACCATCAACTTAAAAAAGGCCGGCTCCCTCATGTACTACTATGTTTTAAACGAATATGTAGAAGGCCCTAAATTACATGAAGTTAGAAGAAAATTAGATCTTGAAGCCTGCCTTAAGGTTATCCTAGATTTGATGTGCGTTATGGATTACCTCCATTTCAGGGGCTACTCCTATAAGCTCCTAAGCCCGACTAACATCTTCCTAACTAAGGATAATCAAGTAAAAATTAAGGATTTAGCAACTATTACTAGGGATTACTTCTATTCCCATTATAATGACCTGACGGAGTTATTTATAGCACCGGAGCTTTTTAGAATAGATGATGCTGCAGATAAGTATGTGGATTACTATTCTTTAGGAATGCTAATGAAGTACCTCCTCTTCCAGGGACTTCATATGAATGTGGTAGAAAAGAATGTATTTAGATTCCCCTTAACTGATGATCAAAAGGCTCTTCTAACAGACACCATAACCAACCTTACCCACAAAGACCCTACCTTGAGGAATATAAGTCTAAGGGACCATATTAAAAACATCCTCACCACTTTCAACCTAGATTATGAATGCGATTTAATTAAAGAAAGGGACCAACTGGTATTAAATGCCAAAATAGTTGGTAGGGAGAAGGAGATTAATACCCTTTTAGAGATAGATGAAAGCCTAGCCAAGGGCATAAAGAGGTACAATAGCGCCATTATATCAGGTGGTATAGGCTCTGGTAGGAGTAAGCTATTAGGGGAGTTGGCCTTTAGATTCCGCTTGCGTAACAGGACGGTCATCCACCTAAAGGGAAGGGAAAGCCTATCCCCTACAGGGCTAACTGTGTCCAGCCTACTTAAGGCCTCCTTTAAACATGCGTGTAATGAGATCATCTTAAAATATAGTGATGATTTTAATGAACTCTTAGGTAAAGATAAAAAGGTCCAAGGGCTAGGACAGAAATCCAATGAAGAAAAATTTAGGATTGTTAACCGCCTAATTGATTTTTATACAGACCTAACTATGGATAATGTGGTCTATATCCTCATAGACGATATCTATATGGCGGAAGAAGACCTGCTAAATTTCATCAATTACCTGGCCAACAAGATGGAAAACAACAGGATTTTCCCTATCCTGGCCACCATAGACCCGGTAATGATAAGGGATGAAAGTATTAGGACCTGCATATCATCCATGCTAAAGGATGAATCCATACTCCATATGGAACTTAGCAACCTAAATGAAGAGGAAACCCATAAATTTGTAAGAAACATCCTGGGCAGCAAGGATATACCTAAGGAATTCTCCACCTTCATCTATAGGGAGAGCCTAGGTAATCCTAACTATATCTACTTCATAATCAGGGATCTCTATAATCGTAAGGAACTCTACCTTTCCCCTGAGGGAGTTTGGGAGACTAGGGTAAAGGATTATGACATTATCACCATATCAATAGATGAAAACCAGCTAATAAAGAGACAACTAGAATCCCTAAGTGAAGAGGAACATAGGGTATTGGAGTGTATAGCCATATCTAAGGATATGACGACTAAGCAGCTTCTTTTATCTATGCTGGATATGGAAGAGGTTGAGTTGGATAGGATAATAGCCACCCTAATGGAGGAAAAAATAGTAGACGATAAATTTATTGATACCAATGAGATTTTAAGCATCTATAATATAGAGCTTAAGCGACTGGTCTATTCAAGGATAGATGAGGACAGGCGTCTTAAGCTTCACAAGCTAGCTTCCAAGGCAATAATGGCCCAATATACTAATCTTAAGTTCATCATGGATGAGCTTATACACCATTTAAAAAATTCTAACCAAATGGATACTGCCTTAAAGCTGGTCTTGGAAGAGGCTAATAGGCAGAAGAATAAATATACTTCCTATTCCATCTTCCTTTGGGAAAATGCTTATCAATTGGCCATAAACACCGATGATGAATATTTACTAGAAATCTTAGATACCCTTATATATATTTACCAGACCAAGGGATATACGGACCTACTGGGGGAATATATCAATAAGTTACACAGATTAGCCATAGAGAGGCAGGACCTGGAGTATATCATCAAGGCTAAGCATCATCAAGTAGAGGTTTATTTTGCAGCCAACCAATTGGATATAGCTGAAAATCTAATAAAAGAGATGGAGGAGATAATAGGACAAAATCCCCATCTAATTGAAGCTAAAATTCTCCTCTTCCTAGATAAGGCCAAGATATCCTATGGTAAGAGCAAACTAAATCTTTTAGAAGGCTATCTACTGAAAGCCCTAAAGTTATCTGAGGAGGAAGGTGTTACAACTTATTTAGGCCATATCTACAACCTATACGGCATATATAAATACCTGGTTGGCCAGCCTGAGGAGGCCATTGAACTACTAAATAGGAGTATAGCCTTCTATGAATCCCAGGGAAATCCAGTAGATGGTATTATACCCATAAATAATCTAGGCAACATCTATGCCGATGTATATGGACGAGACCAGGAAGCCCTAAAATATTTCAGAAAGGGCTATGAAATTGCTACTAAATTTGAATTTATTAAGCTTAGTTCAGTCTTTTCCAGCAACATAGGAGATATGTACTACCGTAATTTCAAATTTGAAGAGGCTCTAAAATACTTCCTTAAATCTAGGGAACTATCTAACTCCATAGGTGAATATAGGGGTATAATCCTATCTAACATCAACCTGGGAATGGTATATATCAGGATGGAAAAATTGGCTGAGGCCGACAAGATCTATAATTACGTAAAGGATTTAAACAATAAGGAGCCTATTTTGGATAGTGGGATCCTAGTAGCCTATTATAGTTTCATGGGTAAGTACCACTACCACTATGGCAAATACGAAGAGGCCTTAAAATTCTTCCAGCAACTAAGCCAAATATCCAAGGACTTTGTAACTTGTGAATATATTATTGCCCAGACTAATATCCAATTGATAAATGGATATAAATTTTCTGTTTACAACAGGGAAAACCTGGAAAAGATAATAGATGGATATAGAAATACCCTAATGAACAATTTGACCCTGGAGCTACTCTTGAGGATTGCCGTTTTGGCCATCGGCTTTGAGGATTATGACTTTGCCAGGGAGGCAGTAGAGGTCTATAAAAAGAACAATGCCTTTGAAGATGAAGACCTATCCTACTTAAGGATAACTATAGAAGCCGTATTAGATCCTTCTACTGATAAATTGACGGCCATAGAGAACTTTAAAGACAGGGTTCAATCAAAGGAATACAGACTATACATCTACTGGTTCCTGGCCCAATTATGGTTTAAGTATGGAGATTACAAGAGGGCAATAGGGAACATCCTTAAGGCTCTCAACAACTTGATGAAGAGGGCTGAAAAGATCCAAGACAAATTCCTCAGATACCACTTCATCAAAAAGAGGAATGGAGACAGGCTAAAAGAGGACCTAAGGAAATATATAAAATACCAGTTTAAGAAGGATATAAGTTATAGGACCCTAGATGAGGCCTATAGGCAGGATAAGCGCTATAACGACCTGGTAGATATATTGAAGCAACTTTCCTTAGATGAATATAGGCTTATCCATTGTGAAGCTGAATATGAGAAGATTGATTCCCTGGAGGCCCTAATAAGCCAGTTTACCTTCGATGATAAAAGAAACTTAGACCTTATATTAAACTTCCTAGGATATGAAACCCTAGCCACCAGAGGCTTTATCATATCCTACGATGAAGAAGAGGGCAGCTATACTATCCTGTCTTCCTTGAAGGAAGGGGATGAGATTCTACCCAGGGAGAACCTACTGATACAGTCAAAGCGCAGTTCCATAGGCATCTTATTAAACAGGAATTTCAAGCATATGGAAGATAGTAAGTATATAGACCTACTGCCGGAAGATGTGGTTAGCTTAATATGTGTACCCCTATTCATAGACGATAATCTAGGCCTTATAAATGAGCGAAGGAAGAAGAGCCCCATTAAGAAATATACCTCCTTCGAAGAAAAGAAGAGGCTGTATGTCTACCTGGAATCCGATAGCTACCTAAACTGCTTTGAATACCAGCAGTTGATGCTGATTAAGAAGCTGAAAAAGTTAATCTACCTAAATGCTGAAAATAGATATTTAAAGGAAATCACTATCATCGACAAGTTGACTGGGGTTTTGACAAGGAAATTTTTCGACCAGCAGCTGGAAGACCTAATAGAAGAATACAGCAGGCAACAAGGTAGCTTTACCCTACTGATGGTGGATATAGATAATTTCAAGGCCATTAACGACACCTATGGACATCTAGTTGGAGATGATATATTATCTATAATAGGACAGAAGTTAAGAAATAGCATCAGGTCTACGGATTTGGTAGCCAGATATGGGGGGGAAGAATTTATCGTGATCCTTCTGGATACCCATATCGAAGAAGGACTGGCCATAGCCGAAAAGATCAGGAAGAGCATCTTTAGTATAAAGATTCCTGAAGTAGAAAGGCAGATATCCGTTTGTATAGGCCTATCACAATTTCCTGTCCATGGCCAGTTTAAAAAGGAACTGATCAATAAAGCTGACCAAGCCCTTTACCATGCAAAGACTAAAAAGGGTAAGAACAATACGGTAGTTTGGACTATAGATATGGGAGAAGGTAGCAATAGTCAGGATAAGTTGGAAGGCATCCTAACAGGCAATCCCAATAGGGATAATGTGAACATATCTGCCATCTTGAGTATTGCAACCCTAGTAGAAAATAATAAAACAGAAGAGGAGAAGGTAGCCCTCTTTACCAGGGAGCTTATGGACTTATTAGGAGCTGAATACTCTACCTTTATCAAATATGAAGAGGATTAAGTCTGTATAATGGTGTAAAAAGAAGTTGAGCCAAGGCTCGTATCTCGGTTAAAATATAGTTGAAAACAAATATCAAACCGAGGAGGATGAACCATGGCTCAGTTTAATATTACCATAAC
>JAAYLY010000057.1 GCA_012521625.1 Tissierellia bacterium
ACCTACTAAAATTAGCCATGTAGATAGTAAATATGGGGATGGAACAGCCCTTTGAGCGTGGGTAAACTTGCTCCGATGGGAGTATTGACCACGAAGCCACCACCTCTATAGGTGGAGGTAGTTCACTAGGAAAGATCTCAGGTGATGTATATGAATTTAATAGATTTTATTGATGTTTCTTTACCCTTTGCTTTTGGAGCAGGCCTATTATCCTTTTTTACCCCTTGTATACTACCATTAGTACCTGCTTATATTATGTATATTACTGGGATTAATATGGAAGAGGATTTGAGAAAAAGAAGATTACTGACCTTAAATAGAACCCTTTTATTCGTATTAGGTTTTACTATAATATTTATGATAATGGGGACTTCTGCCAGCTTTTTGGGAAAGCTTCTAGTACGAAATAGGGTACTATTTTCTAAAATAAGTGGAATTATCATCATCCTATTTGGCTTGAATATGGTGGGTATATTAAAAATAGGCTTTTTGAATATTGAAAGAAGGATTAAGGCGCCTAAGATTACCAGTGGCTTTAGTTCACTTATTATGGGCATGGCTTTTGCAGCTGGCTGGACCCCATGTTTTGGGCCTACCCTAGGGGCTATCTTGATGTTGGCAAGCAATTTAGATACGGTTGATAAAGGTGTATACCTACTGCTGGTATACTCACTAGGTATGGCAATACCTTTTATATTTACGTCCCTTTTTATCAATGCCTTTACCAAGTTTTTAAATAGGGCTGAAGGTTTTTTAAAATATATTCCCACTATAAGTGGAATAATACTTATAGTCTTTGGTATTATGGTCTATTTTGATTTGGTTAAATTCATAAGTAATCTTTTATTATAGGAGGCAGAGATGAGGAAATTAATTATATTTTTATTAGTCCTTTCTATAGTCCTGTTGGGCTGTACTAAAAGGACTGATGAAGGAAATATAAATATGGAGGATACTACTGATATTAATAAGGATGATGTCAATAATGGAGATGTTAATGAGGGATCTAATACGGCAAAGGAAGATACTCAAGAGGATTTAGAATCAGAAGATGAATTGGAGGATTCAATAGATATAGCTATAGGTTTAGAAGCACCAGATTTCACTCTGACAAATCTAAAGGGAGAAGAGGTTTCCCTATCGGATTATAGGGGGAAAATGGTATTTCTTAACTTCTGGGCCAGTTGGTGTCAATGGTGCGATCTAGAAATGCCAGATTTAAATAAAATAGCCCATGATTATTCTGATGATCTAGTAGTTTTAGGAATTAATGTAATGGAAGATGAAGATACAGTAAGGGATTATATTGAAGAAGGGGGCTATGACTTTGAAGTCCTGTTGGATAAGGAGGGAATAGTAGGATCAGCCTACTATGTATACGGCCTGCCAAGCTCATATTTCATAGATAAGGATGGGATCTTACAATTTGCCTATCAATCTATGATGACCTATGAACAGATGGCTGCAGTAGTAGATGCTATTATAGATTATCATGAAAGTAATTAGTAACCTTTAAAAGCCACTTGATACAAGTGGTTTTTAATATTATTTGTTTAATATTATTGTCTAAAGAATACAATATTAAAAATATTGTTTTTTTCTTGACAATATCCTATTTGAAGCATAGACTATAAACATCGAAATAGGTAAGGAGGATTAAATATGGGGAAAAGGTTTTCTGATGATCGCAATTTTAGGTTAATAATTGCTGGAATCCTAGTCGTAGTGTTGACTATTTTATTAATCAATAATGCCACAAAAGAACAAAAGAGCTTGGAGGACTATGCATGGGAGTATATAGATGGACAGGTGGAAATTTATAAAGGGGCCCAGTGGGGAAAATTTAAGATCCTTGATAAGAAGATTACCAAGCTGGAACAAGCTTCATCTCTTGAAGGCCTACTAGATAGGCCGGTAGAACTTTGGCGGCTAGAATATAGGTTGAAGGTGGATGATCCAGAAGGGGTAGTCTTAGCTGGTGGTATGAACATGGAGGATGGCTGGTTGACAGAGGACAGTAGCATGGGTAAACCCTATTTAGTATTTACCTACCAAGGAGATAAGTTAGTCTATTTGGGTAATCTTAACTCTCAAGATATAATTCCCCTAGACACTAAGGCTTCTCAGGAGGTTGCCATAAGGCAATTACTAGAGGATATGGATTTGATACCCAAGGAGACCTTTGAAGGAAACCATGTGGTAATTCAATTTCCCTTGTCAACTGGAGAAAGGGCCCAATTGTTATTATCTCAACCGGTCAAACAGGGTACCGATGGTATATGGGCTGTGGAAAGATGGATGGATGGAAATGGCTTTATCTATTATGATATACCGGCCTTTGAAGAGGATATTACTATAAAGGAATATTATTTTAAATTACAGGCTGAGGTAGATGAAGGAAATGAAAGTTGGCTATTAGATCCTCTTGAAGTTGGTTATGAATATATAGTAAATACCCTAGGCCAAGTCTTAGTTAAGAGGTCAGACCTAGTAATTATAGATCCAGCTACAATAGATGACTTTTTAACTACCCCAGAAAGCCATTACATTGGCTATATAACTATGATGAACTTAGAAGATAGTCTGTTTCATCTTGATAGGGTTGAATTTCTAACTCAAGAGGACGAAGAAAGAGCTAAAGAGTTAGGATTGGATATTAATTATGATATGCCTTCAGGTTTCTATGTGTATAATCAGGATACATATCCTATGGCCTTTTATGTTTCCGAAGATACAGAGTATTTGCTGCTTGATTGGGTTGATTTATCAAAACATAAGAATGTTACAAAGAAGGATTTTATAGAATATAACAAAAACCTATCATATAGTCCCTTGTATAATATTTATACTAAAGATGGATTTGTAACTAGGATAGTAGAACAATATATACCTTAAAATTATGATTTAAATAATTTCCTATATTATATAATAATCATAAAAGTTTATTTCTATGATTATAGATAAAAAAGGCTGGGTAAAAATAAAAATTTTACTAATATTTGACTTAGGTCAATTTATTTTTGTTAAAATCTTGTTATGATGTTTATAAGATAAAAGATAATATGAAAGGGAGGAAGAAAATGAAAGGCTTTAATGAAGTATGGAAAGAATATGAGGAGAAGTTGGTGCAATTTGTACCTATCGTAGATCGGGTTCATGGGGGCAGTCATCCTGAGTTTCATGACGTACATAGGATTTTCAAGGATATTTTTTCAAAGGTAAGGGAAGCTGGGATTGACAAGGCTAATTTAGAGGAAGAATTTAAGGAACTAAGGAGGGTAACTAGTAATTATAAGGTTCCAGAAAATGTCTGCGAAACCTATGAATTTGTTTATAAGGTCTTGGAGGAATTAGATAATGCTTACCAGGGATAAGCAAAATGACTACTTAGGAGGTAGGTATGCAGAGATTTATATTTAGAAACAAAAATAAAATTACCTTAATTAGTGGAATATTAATAGCCCTTGCCTTTATTAGTAAATGGACAACAGGCAAAATAAATATCTTTAATTGGGCTATGATACTGGCCTCTATCATAGGGGCCCTACCCATAGCCATACAGGCCTACCAGGCCTTAAGGGTAAAGGTGGTAAGTATAGATGTATTAGTCACCATTGCCGTCATCGGAGCATTTTTGATTCAAAACTTTGAGGAATCAGCCATAGTCACATTTTTATTCCTATTTGGAGCCTATTTAGAGCAGAGGACTTTAAACCAAACTCGCTCAGCTATAAAGGAACTATTAGAGCTGGCACCTCAAACAGCCCTAAAGCTGATGGATGATGGAGAATATGAAGAGGTTGATATAGATGATGTGGATGAAGGAGATATTCTCCTAGTAAAAACAGGTGCTAAGGTACCAGTTGATGGTAGGGTCATAGCTGGAGAAGGCTATATCAATGAAGCCAGCATAACAGGAGAATCGGTTCCCGTTGAAAAGGAAAAGGGTTCAAATGTTTATGCTGGTACTATTTTAGATAATGGGACACTACAAATAGTAGCCGATAGGGTAGGGGAAGATACTACCTTCGGTAAGATCATAGAGCTGGTGGAAGAGGCCCAGGACTCAAAATCTGAAGCAGAAAGATTTATAGACCGCTTTGCCAAATATTACACCCCTGCAGTCCTGGTCTTAGGCCTTATAGTATGGTTAATTACAAAGGATGTTGAATTAGCCATTACCATTCTTGTATTGGGCTGTCCAGGAGCCCTCGTTATAGGGGTACCTGTGTCAAATGTAGCAGGTATCGGAAATGGGGCTAAAAATGGAGTATTGCTAAAGGGGAGTGAAGTAATCAACGACTTAAGCAGGGTAGATACCTTCGTATTCGATAAGACAGGTACTTTGACGGAGGGTAATCCAAGGGTGGCTGAGACTAAATACTATGGGGATAATATTGAAGAAGTTTTAGCTTATTTAGCCAGCGTGGAAAGGGAATCTGACCACCCCTTGGCTAAGGCCGTATTAGAAGAAATAGGTGAAGTAAATTATTTGGAAGTAGAAGATACGGAAGTGGTTAAGGGAGGAGGAATTATAGCCAGTGTAAATGGCCATAGGATTGCCGTAGGCAATGTGGCCTTGATGGAGAGGGAAAAGGTCCAATTAAGTGAAGGTGTAAGAGCAGATATAGAAAAATTCGAAAAAAATGGAAACTCCCTAGTATTGACTGCTGTGAATGGTCAACTTAAAGTCTTAATGGGGGTCCGTGACAGGGTCCGACCTGGTGTAAAGGAGGATTTACAAAGGTTAAAGAGATTAGGAGTTAAGAATTTAGTAATGCTATCTGGTGATAACCAGGGCACTGTTGATGTAGTAAGTAAAGAATTGGGATTAACTGAAGCCTACGGAAATATGTTACCTGAAGACAAGCAGGCATATATTAAGAAGTTGATGGATGAAGGTCAGATAGTAGCTTTTGTAGGTGATGGTGTCAACGACAGCCCATCCCTAGCTTTAGCCAATATTGGTATAGCCATGGGAAGTGGCACCGACGTGGCCATTGAAACATCAGATGTGGTATTGATGAATTCAGATTTCAACCGCCTAACCCATGCCCTAGCTTTGGCTAAGGCCATATCAAGAAATATGAAGCAGAACATAATTATAGCTGTAGGGGTTGTATTTATCCTATTGGCGGGGGTATTATTTAGCGATTGGGTCAGTATGTCAGTGGGCATGTTGGTCCATGAAGGAAGTATTCTAGCTGTTATTCTTAACGGTATGAGGCTATTGAGATATAGGTTAAAATATTAAATAATCAAAATCTCCAATCTGTAGGACTGAGGATCAAAAATAGTATATAATCTATATATGATTAAACTTTGAAAGGGGAATGAGAATATGAAGCAAGCAACTATCCAATTGGAAACTTTAGCATGTCCATCTTGTATGCAAAAAATTGAAGGAGCATTGAAGGCAGTAGATGGAATCGATAATGATACTATAAAAATATCCTTTAACTCAAGTAAGGTAAAATTAGAATTTGACGAAGGTAAGACTTCAAT
>JAAYLY010000058.1 GCA_012521625.1 Tissierellia bacterium
TAGTGCAGTCCTGGCCATGTTCTTATTAAATACGGCCTATACATATTTGGAAGTTAAAAAGGTATCCGTCATCTCCAATAGTATGATTATAGTTACCATCTTTGCTGGGGTAGTACTTCTTAAGGAGAGTTTTTACTGGTACCATATAGTTGGTAGCCTTTTAATTATAGTAGGAGCCATAGGTGTTAGTATTTTTGATGATGCTAAGGATGTAAGTCAAGGTGATGAACAGAGGGAGCATAATTATTGTGATCAAGATAATTGTAATTTAGGATATGGTGATGACCGCTAAGGGGTGGGTCTAGTAGCAAGAAGAAATATAAATTATGAATAAAAAATAGGCCTTTCATGCTTTTTAGCTATGGAAGGCCTTTTTATATTTCTATCATTAATACTATCTTTAGCACTAGATTGTAATCTGTTACTATCCTAATATTAATAATCCTATTCCATCCTAATGGCCTCTAGGGCGCTTAAGTTCATGGCCCTTCTAGCTGGGAAATATCCCGATAGGACTCCGATTAGGGCTGAGAAGGCCATGGCGGCTAGAACCAGCCAGAAGGGTATGACGGAAATCTTTGTGGCCCCATACATGCCTAGGGCTTCCCCAAAGGCTTGGGCTCCAAACTTATTCAGTAGGAAGGAAAGTAGGTAGGAAAAAGCTATACCTAGGCTTCCTCCCAATAGGCCTATAAGGGCTGATTCAAATAGGAATAGATCCCTGATATCCTTAAGGGAGGCCCCGATAACCTTCATAACTCCTATTTCCCTTGTTCTTTCATATATGCTCATGATCATGGTATTGGTAATGCCGATGGCGGCTACTAGCAAGGAAATTGCTCCTATACCCCCTAGGACAGCTTGGATTATGGCTGCCTGTTCCTTTATAAAGTCTAAGGCATCACTAAGGCTGTAGGCTTCAAAGCCCATTTCCCTGATGGTATCTTGTAGGTCTGCTACTTGTTTGACATCGGCTACTTTAACGTCTATCTTACTGTACTCTAGCTCACTTCTTCCTTGGGTCTTTTGACCCTCAGCCTTTTCCTTATCCCTTATCATCAACTGGACGTCCTTGATGGGCATATAGATACCGTAGCTTAGATCCATATTTTCATCTACTAGGACCCCAGCTGTCTTAATCTTATATTCCTTGTAATTTACCCTATTTTGTCCAGGCATATCGTAGCCGTAGTTAGGATCTAGGGTAATTCTCATCCTATCCTTCATAAGGTTGATCTTAGGCTCCCTATAGACCCTGGCCTTTGGATCCCAGAAGTGGGTGTTTTTGCCGAAGACTACTGCAAATTCATCCCGGTCAGTTAACAACCTACCTTCCTCCACCTCAAAGCCAAAGTCCTCCATAGTTTCGGGGATTATACCCTTTATGGGAACCTGGGCTATATACCTGCCGTTTATAACGGTTCCGAAGGTTTCCAGTACGGGGCTTATGGCTTGCACATTGGGGAGCTTTCTTAAGGCTTCTACTGCTTTGTCATCTAATTTTACTTCCTTTTCTCCCAGGGTTGGGTCAACCCATTTCTTATAGACGTTGATGGTAGTTAAGCTACCCCATTGGGAGATCTGGTCTTCCATAAAATAGGTTAAACCAAAACCTAAGCTGAGCATTACAATAATGGCGCTGGTACCTATGACTACTCCTAAAATAGTAAGGGAAGTTCTAAGCTTTCTCCTCCACAGATTTTTAATTCCCATTAGGATTAAATCAAGCTTACTCATCTAGGGTCAATTCCTCTTCTTTTAGTTTTTTCTTCCTCCTATAGAAGAAGGTGATTCCTAAGGCTATAATAAGGGCCGCTATGATCCAACCCTTGGATTTTAGGAAGCCTCCTATACCAGCAGGTTTTTCCACCATTGGTGGCATTTCACCTCCCCAGGGGTCTTCGAAGACGGGCATTTCCATAACGTTTAAGGAGAAATCCTTTCTAACTTCCTGTATTTGACCTGTGGAGTCCTCATAGGTAAATACTATTTGGCCTTCTAAGGGGCCAGCTTGGGCTGGGATTACATATCCTTCGAAGTAATCGCTGCTTCCACTTTCGAAGTTTCCTACATAATACTGACCGCTTTCCGTTTGAAAATCTCCCTCTAGCTTAACCATCAGATTATATAGGGTTACCTTACCCGTATTATAGAATTCGATGGAGACAGGTGTTGACTCTCCCACATAGGCTTCGGGGAAGACTCCCACCTCTCCCGTATCCAATTTAGACTGTTGGACTACAGGAACCCCTATTAATTCTATGTCCTTTAATTCGTTGCCCTCACTATCTTCATATTCAAAATTGGCAGTTATGGTATGGGTCTTGGCTATGGCGTCTGGTACTACAAACATGGTAATGGTCTTTTCAACCCTGCCTTTAGGTGGGATTGAGTCTATATAGAAGGTATTTGAACTTTCTACAGGTGTAAAGGCTGAGCCCCCACCACTTCCATCAGTTGTAGACCCAGGCTCTGCTGTTAAGAAGATCTTTATATTCTTAACGGTCTTAGAGCTATTAGTATTATAGAAGGAAAGGTTCATCTTGAAATTTTCCCCAGCCTTGACCAATTGGGGCTCAAAGCTATATTTGTCAATGATAAGCTTAGGCTTTCCTCCCATACCTGCGTCAGGACCTTCCTCCACATACATACCCACATATTGATTTAGAGTATATTTTTCATCCTTATTTAATTCATCTTCATACTCTACTGATATTTGGATAGGGTAGTTGCGGTTTTCAGCATCCTCTGTGGCAAAGAAGGAAAAGCTTACATTCTTACTTTCTCCAGCATTGATGGTCCCTAAATTAACTATATTATTAGTCCTTGGCAAAATAGCTGGGTCTGTGCTTTCAGCCTTTACTATTATATTTTTAGCAGCTAAAGCACCATCATTTATTAAATCGAAATTTATAACAAAGTCCTTATTAGGGCCTAGGCCGGAAGTAGGGTATTCTAGATTTTCCATTATAAGATTAGGGCTGGCTTCAGAACCACCAACTACTAGATAGATTTTCTGCCTTTCCACTTGGCCGCTATGTTCAAATACCACTTCCAGTTCATGGGTACCGCTGGCGATATTTTGGGCAGCCCTTAAGTCATAGTTTAAAGAGGAGATTGCACCTCCACGGGCTCTATTTACATATCTTAAATCGCTACCAGAAGTAATATAGAAGCCGCTGCTACTTAAACCTTCTATTCGCACCTTTAGATTGTTGGCATCCATAGTACCCTTGTTTTGGTATAGGATGTTAAGTCTAAAGTCTTGGCCTGGTAATATGACCTTGGGGTTGGTATTGGCTTCTGTAATTAAAAGTTTTGGAGTGGAGCTCCTATCGGATACTCTTACATAGACTATTGCAGATTCTGTTTGAACAGCGGGCACTATTTTATCCCCATTATAATATGAATAGCTGAAATTTAGTTTTATAGGATAATTAGCTGGCAAAGCATCCTGTGAAGCCTTAATTTCTAATTTTAGAGGCACTGTCTTATTAATGTTAATGTTACCTAAGGAAATTCTAGTGGTAAAGTTATCAGAAGTTATTGGTTCAGTAAACTCCGGTGTCACCACTACATCATAGGCACTGTTTCCTATGGCCTTTAGGTTGAGGGTAATGGTCTTCTTCTTCCCCGGATCTATAGTTGGTATATTCATATCCTCCACAACAATAGTAGGTTGAGGATATTTTTCTGCCCATGCTGCCATAGGCAGTGATGTTAATAAGAGTATAAAAATTAAAATTAATGACAAGAATCTTTTCATGCCTGCATATGTTCTCCTTTCATAAGATTTTCTTCAATCCTTTCAATTTTACCGTCCCTAAGATGTACGATCCTATCCACATATTGGGTAAGTTCCATGTCGTGGGTAACTATGATCAAGGTCTGCTTAAATTCCTTAGCCATACCAGTCATAAGGTCCATGACCTCATAGGTGGTCCTAGTATCTAGATTTCCAGTAGGCTCATCGGCAAAGATGATCTTGGGATTACCAACGAAGGCTCTGGCAATACTGACCCTCTGCTGCTGCCCCCCACTTAATTCGGAAGGTTTGTGGTGAAGCCTATGGCCCAGTCCCACATTCTCCAACATCTTCTTAGCCATCTTATTCCGCTTCGCCCTGGGTATTCCCTTAAAGGTCAGACCTAAACTAACGTTTTCCATGGCCGTCAATGTGGGGATTAAGTTGTAGGATTGAAAGATGAAGCCCACATTAAGCTGGCGGAATTTAGTAACTTCCCTTTCGTTCATTTTGTCTATGTGATGTTTGCCGATTATTATTTCACCCTTTGTAGGCTTTTCTAATCCAGCCATCAGATTTAATAGGGTACTCTTGCCTGAACCAGAGGTACCCAGTAGGCAGAGAAATTTCCCCTTAGCTATGGTCAAGTTTATATTATTTAAAGCTAAGATCTTTTCCTCTCCCATCCTGTAGATCTTAGTCAAATCCCTCAGGATTATGAAATCATTCAAAGCCATCCCCCTTACTAGAATTATTTAGTTTATTTTACCATATATATCTTTAATAATTTATTTTACCATATATATCTTTAATAAATAGTTACAATTATATTAAGATTTGCCCCTATATATCAAGAATTATCCTTATATTAAGGTTTTCCATTAATATTTAAGAGGCTACTTACCTTAAACTTATCCATGATACATTTTATGGATTATAGGATTTCACTATGTTATAATTAGGGCAAAGTTTGGGCTAATGGTCTAGAGGATGATATTTGGTAACATATATATATAAAAAGTTGTGATAAATGTTATATTAATGCTATAATAAAGCTATAAAAAATATTGGGGGGATAAGAGATGTTAGTGACAACTAAGGAATTGTTATTAGATGCCCAGAAGAAAAATTATGCAGTAGGGGCATTTAATATAAACAATATGGAGATAATTCAAGCTATAATTGGTGCTGCAGAGGAATTAAATTCACCAGTTATCCTTCAAGCCAGCCAGGGTGGTATTAAATACGCCGGCATAGAATACATAGCTGCATTAGGTAAGGCTGCTGCCCAAAAAGCAAAGGTACCAGTAGCCCTACACCTAGACCATGGTACGGACTTTGACCAGATAGTATTGTGTATAAGAAATGGTTTTACTTCTGTCATGATCGATGGTTCAAAGTATCCCTTTGAAGAAAATGTGGCTATAACTAAGAAGGTAGTGGAAATAGCTCATGCAGTAGGAGTTTCTGTGGAAGCCGAGCTGGGTAAAATCGGAGGAACGGAAGATGATATAACTGTAGACGAAAGGGACGCTACTATGACGGACCCAGAGGAAGCCAGAAGGTTTGTAGAAGAAACAGGTGTAGATTCACTGGCTATAGCCATAGGTACTGCCCATGGAGTATATAAGGGGGAACCTAAATTGGATTTCGAAAGACTTAAGGCCATTAGGGAAGTTGTAGAGGTTCCACTAGTATTACACGGTTCCAGCGGTGTACCTTCTGAAAGTTTAGAGAAGGCCATTGCTCTTGGTATCTGTAAGGTTAATATAGATACGGACATAAGAGCTGCATTTGCCAGAGGGGTAAAGGAGTTCGTAGCAGAAAATCCAGATGAGATTGATCCTAGAAAGATCTTAGGACCAGCTAGGGAGGCTATGAAGGAAGTTATTAAAGACAAGATTAAGATCTTCGGTTCAGTCGGTAGGGCTTAGGAGGTTTAATATGAAATTATTTATAGATACGGCTAATTTGGACCAAATTAGGGAAGTAAATGAATGGGGGGTTATCTGTGGTGTAACTACTAACCCCAGTTTGATAGCTAAGGAAGGTAGGAATTTTGAGGAAGTAGTTAAGGAGATTACTGAAGTAGTAGATGGTCCTATAAGTGCCGAGGTAATCTCTCTAGATGTGGAAGGAATGCTTAAGGAGGCTAGAGAGCTGGCTAAGATCCACCCTAATGTGGTAATTAAGATTCCTATGACTAAGGAAGGCTTAAAGGCCGTTAAGCTTTTAAAAGGGGAAGGGATTAAGACCAACGTTACTTTAGTATTTTCAGCTGCTCAGGCCCTATTAGCTGCTAGGGCAGGAGCTACTTATGTCAGCCCCTTTTTGGGTAGGCTTGATGATATCGGAAATCTGGGAATGAATATCATCGACGACATAGTTAATATCTATAATATCCATAAGATTGATACTGAGATTATAGCAGCAAGCATTCGCCATCCAATCCATGTCTTGGAAGCTGCTAAGGCAGGAGCTCATATAGCTACAATTCCTTATGAGGTTTTTCTAAAGATGCTTAATCACCCGCTTACTGATATAGGTATAGATAAGTTCATTCAAGATTGGAACAGCCTTAAGGAGTAATCCTTAAGCCTGTTTCCTTCACTTTTTCCTATCTTATAAAATTCCATAATTATATTAAAATAAATAGGGATAATAAAGGATTGAATAATGAAACACTAAAGATAAGTAGTGTACTCAATGGAGGTGTTTATTTTGGATAGAAATTTACCCATTAATTTAGGTAGGGTTACTGAGGCTGCTGCCTTAGCCTGTGCCAAGTATTTTGGTAAGGGGGACAAGGAAGCAGCAGACCAGGCAGCTGTAGATGCTATGAGGAGGATGTTTGACACCCTAAATATAGATGGGGTGGTAGTTATTGGTGAAGGGGAAATGGACGAGGCCCCCATGCTGTATATAGGGGAAAGGATCGGTAAGGGAGATGACGATTCCCTAAAGGTTGATATAGCCGTAGACCCAGTAGATGGAACTACCTCAGTAGCCAACGGTTTACCCAACGCCATATCTGTAGTGGCAGTGGCACCTAGGGGATGTTTATTACATGCTCCTGATACTTATATGATGAAGATAGCAGTAGGTCCAAGGGCTAAAGGGGCCATAGATATACATAAGTCAGTATCAGAGAATATCTTAAATGTGGCCAAGGCCTTAAATAAGGCTGTGGATGAAATAACTGTAGAAATATTAAATAGGCCTAGACATGATGAAATCATTAAGGAGATTCGTGAATTAGGGGCTAGGATTAAGTTAGTTAGCGATGGTGATATTTTAAGTGCCATATCCACCTGCTTTGATTATACAGCTGTGGACATAGCCATGGGTATAGGTGGAGCACCAGAAGGTGTTATTACTGCAGTGGCCTTAAAGTGTATGGGGGGCGATTTCCAAGGAAAGCTGATGCCGCCTAATGAAGAGCACCGAGCTAGATGTATTGAAATGGGAGCAGATATTGATAAGGTCTACCATATAGATGATTTAGCTAAGGGAGAACAGATGTGCTTTGCTGCCACTGGAGTTTCCTATGGGGAATTATTACATGGTGTAAAATACTTTAAAAACAATATGGCCAAGACCCATACCCTGGTATTGAGGGCAGAAACGGGTACTATCAGGTTCATAGAATCCATACATCAATTGGATAAAAAACCAGATTATGCGAAATAGATTAGGTGGTGATTTTTTGGATCAGCAGGAACTGAGGAGCAAGAAGGTCGTCGAACTAAGGGAAATGGCTAAGGAACACGGCATATTACAACCATACAAGTTTAAAAAGGATGAGCTAGTGGAATTGCTTTCAAGGTTAACGGCCAAGGAAGCTGGAGGAGTGGATGAAGCTAAGGATTTAGTAGAGTCTAGGGAAATGGAGAAGAGTAAGGAGATGGAAGAAAACTTTGAGGAGTGGGATGAACCTGAGAAGATCCATATATCAGACATAGATCTAAATGCCCTATCTGATGAAGCCTCAGAGGAGATAGAGCATCTAGATGAAATAGATACTGCCCAGGGGATTTTGGAAATCCATGCTGATGGCTATGGGTTTTTAAGGAGGGACAATTATCAGTCAGGGGATGACGACATATATATTTCCCCTTCTCAAATTAGGAGGTTTAGGTTAAAGACTGGGGATAAGATACTTGGTGTCACCAGGCCACCTAAGTCCGGGGAAAAATTCCAGGCCCTCTTATATGTTAAAGCTGTAAATGGTATGGATCCAGAGACGGCAGTAGACAGGCCGGATTTTGATAGCCTAACGCCTATTTATCCCAGGGAGAGATTGGTTTTAGAAACAGGTCCCAATGAATATGCCATGAGGATGATAGACTTAGTGGCTCCTATAGGTAAGGGACAAAGGGGTATGATAGTATCACCTCCAAAGGCGGGTAAGACAACCCTTTTAAAGATGGTGGCTAATGCCATTACTCTAAACCATCCAGAGGTGGAGCTGATAATCCTCCTAATAGATGAAAGGCCAGAAGAAGTTACAGATATGAAGAGGTCTGTTAAGGGTGATGTTATCTATTCTACCTTCGATGAGCTACCAAAGAATCATACTAAGGTGGCGGAAATGGTTTTAGAAAGGGCTAAGAGGTTGGTAGAACATGGTAAGGATGTGGTTATCCTCTTAGATAGTATAACTAGGTTGGCTAGGGCCTATAATCTTACTATACCTGCCACAGGCAGGACCCTATCTGGAGGTTTAGATCCAGGAGCCCTTCATAAGCCTAAGAGGTTCTTCGGTGCCGCTAGAAATTTAGAGGAAGGGGGTAGCTTGACTATTTTAGCTACTGCCTTGGTAGATACTGGAAGTAGAATGGATGATATGATCTTTGAGGAGTTTAAGGGTACTGGCAATATGGAAATCCATCTGGACAGGAGGTTATCTGAGAAAAGGATCTTTCCTGCCATAGATATTCATAAATCAGGCACAAGAAGGGAAGAGCTATTATTGAATCAAAAAGAATTAGAGACCATCTGGGCTATAAGGAAGGCCATGGGTAATGCATCTACCCAGGAGGTAACTGAGAGCTTTATCGAAAATTTAGTTAAGACCAAGTCCAATGAGGAATTTATTGAAGATATGAGAAAGAAAGTCTGGTTATAGTTGCTTTGAAAATAAAATTATGTTATAATCAAATGGTTAAAATGATGAGTATCCTTTAAGATAGATATTTTGGAAAGAGGTGAGGTCATGAAAGCCAATATTCATCCTAAATATTTTGACGAAGCTACAGTAACTTGTGCTTGTGGAAATACTTTTAAAACAGGTTCCACTAAGGAAGAATTAAGGGTAGAAATTTGTTCAGAATGTCATCCATTCTTTACTGGAAAACAAAAGTTCGTAGAACGTGGTGGCCGTGTGGAAAAATTCAAGAAGAAATACAATTTGGACTAATTTCTTCACTGAAATTTAGGTTAGTTGCTAGAGGGCATCTAACCTTTTTTTGAAACCATTTTTAGAAGGTAGTGAACAGATGGAAAGAACAAAACTGACTAATAAACATATTACCTCCATAGGGGGCCAAGCCTTAATTGAAGGAGTAATGATGAGGGGGCCTAAAAAAATTGCCACAGCCGTCAGGAAGCCCGATGGCAGTATGGAATTAAAGGTGGAAGACCTAAACACCCTAGCCATGAGGTATAAATTCTTCAGGCTTCCCTTCATAAGGGGTATAGTTGGCCTAGTTGAGGCCATGGTTATAGGAACTAGGGAGCTGATGTATTCAGCTGAATTCTACGAAGAGGAAGAAGCTGAGAGTACAAAGGAAAGCTGGACACAGAAGATCTTTAAAGATAAGGCAGAAGATGTGGAGATGTTATTAGCCGTCTTTACTTCTGTAATCTTGGCTTTAGCCATCTTTATGGTACTGCCAAGCTTTATTACCAATCTATTTAAAAATCTCACTGATAACCATATAATCTTAAACCTGTTGGAAGGTATTATCAGGGTTTTTATATTTTTTATCTATGTGGTTTGGATTTCAAAGCTGGAGGATATTAAGAGGGTATTTGAATACCATGGGGCTGAACATAAGTCCATCCACTGCTATGAAAGCGGCTTAGAGTTGACAGTTGAAAATGTTAAGAAATTTCCAATATTACATCCTAGGTGTGGCACAAGCTTCCTTTTTATGGTGATGCTTGTCAGTATCTTTGTCCTATCCTTCTTCGGTTGGCCTAATCCCCTTCAAAGGGTCTTAATTAGGATCCTAATGTTTCCAGTCATAGCGGGAATCTCCTATGAGATAAATAAAATAATTGGCAGAAGCAGTTCTAAATTTTGCTTCCTCTTATCCTATCCAGGTCTGATGGTGCAGAAATTGGCCACCGTAAGGGAACCGGATGATGAACAGATTCAGGTTGCCATCCTTGCTTTAAAGGAAGTGATCCCTGGGGATAGGGAGGAAGACAGATGGTAATAAGGGAACTGATTGCAAAGGGTATGGCTCTAATGGAAGGAATAGAATATTCTAATCCTCACTTAGAGTCTATTCTCCTTTTGTCTCATCTTTTAAAGGTGGATAAAAACTATATATATTTAAATGGGGATGAGGAAGTAGATATTGAGGTGGAAGAGGACTTTCTCCGTATAATTAATAGGCGGAAGGAAGGTTACCCCCTTCAATATCTTTTAAAGGAAGAGGAATTTATGGGCCTTAAGTTTTACCTGGAGGAAGGGGTCCTTATACCAAGACCTGAAACGGAACTTTTAGTGGACTTTATCATAAAAAAGATAAATGAGGATTTGATTACAAAAGAGGAATTAATTAGGGCTAAGGGCTCAAGGATTAAGGTCTTAGACCTGGGGGTTGGCAGTGGTGCCATTTCCCTAAGTATTGCTAAATACTGCCCCCAAGTTTTTGTATATGGAGTAGATATATCGGATAAGGCCATAAGAATAGCCAATATAAATAAGGAAAGGCTAGGGCTTGAAAATGTTCAGTTCTTTAAAGGGGATCTATTTAAGGCCTTGGAAGATAATAATATAGATGAAAAGTTTAATATTATAGCCTCCAATCCTCCCTATATAAGAAGGGAGGATATAACAAGCCTACAGCCGGAGGTACGACATGAGCCTGTTTTGGCCCTAGATGGTGGTCTAGATGGCTTAGACTTTTATAGGAGAATAAGTAAAGATGCAAAGGACTACTTATTGGCTGATGGCATATTGATCTATGAAATAGGTTATGATCAGGGTCAGCAGGTTAAAGATATCCTATCTAGGGAAGGCTATAGGGATATTAAGATCTTAAAGGATTATTCGGCAAATGATAGGATAGTATATGGTATAAGGGGACGATAACTTTGAGTAAATTGATACAACTATTTATTTCCTTTTTCAAGATTGGAGCCTTTAGCTTTGGCGGAGGCTATGCCATGTTACCCTTACTTGAAAAGGAGTTAATTGAAAAACATCAGTGGATAAGTTCTACAGACTTTATAGATATAGCAGCTATTTCTGAAATGACTCCTGGACCTATAGCTGTAAATTCAGCCACCTTTTTAGGTTACAAGATTGCAGGAGTTTTAGGTTCTATAGTAGCCACTATTGCAGTTATTTTACCCTCCTTTATCATTATCTCTTTAATATTTAAGTTTATAAGTAAGTTTAAAAGCTCCCCCTACATAGAATGGATTTTTAGGGGAATAAGGCCTGTTGTTTTAGGCCTTATTGGGGCTGCAGCCGTAACAGTGGGTAAGACCAGCTTTGTAGATATAAAGGCTGTAATAATAAGCATACTATTGTTTTATTTAGTAAGTATTAGGAAGTTAAACGCTATATTGGGTATAATATTAGCAGGTGTAATGGGGATTTTTTTATATTAGGAGATGGGAATATGTTATTAAAATTATTTATCACCTTTTTTAAGATTGGTGCTTTCACCTTTGGTGGAGGCTTTGCTATGATTCCCATTATTCAGCAGGAGATGGTTGAGAAAAATAACTGGATTAAAGATGAGGATTTTCTAGATATCATATCCGTAGCCCAATCAGCTCCAGGGCCTATAGCTGTAAATGCTAGTGTCTATGTAGGTTATAAGATTAAAGGTTTGCCAGGAGCCCTTGTGGCGGCAGGGGGTACAGTCTTACCATCATTTTTGACTATCTTGTTAATAGCCATTTTCTTTTCTAGATTTAGTGAAAATATAATCATTCAAAAGATATTTCTGGGTATCAGGCCAGCTGTTGTAGCATTGATTCTATCAGCCATATATGGCTTGCTTAAGAGTTCCCGTTTAAATAGGGGACAACTTTTACTAGCTTTAACTTCATTTTTTATAATAGTTTTTCTTGATTTAAATCCCATATATATGATAATTTTAGGAATAGCCATATCCATATTTTATAATAAGTCAAAGAACAGCAGTAATTACAAGAGTACAAGAACACTGGATGATTAATATAAATATAGCATTAGGGGGTTAATATGTTAGAGAAGTTAGATTTTATAGAGAAGAAGTACAAGGAATTGACGGAAAGGTCAATAGATCCTGAACTCTTAAAGGATATTAAGGAATACCAAAAGGTCATGAAGGAACATGCTGAAATAGAGCCTATAGTGATGAAATACCGTGAATATAAGAAGTATCTTGAAGAGCTAGAAGGGGCTAAGGAGATGCTTCAGGAAAAATTAGATGATGATATGAATGAACTGGTTAAGGAAGAGATAAAGGAACTGGAAGAAAATATTGCAAGTATAGAAGAAGAGCTAAAGGTCCTTCTAATTCCAAAGGATCCTAATGATCACAAGAACGTAATAGTAGAAATCAGGGCTGGAGCAGGTGGGGACGAGGCTGCCCTATTCGCTGGAGACCTCTTTAGGATGTATACCAGATTTGCCGAGAGGAACAACTGGAAGGTTGAAGTAATGAGTACTAATGAAATAGGCATCGGTGGCTATAAGGAAGTAATCTTTATGATAAAGGGTAAGGGTGCCTATAGTAAGTTAAAGTTTGAATCGGGAGTCCATAGGGTTCAAAGGGTTCCGGAGACGGAGGCAGGCGGCAGGATTCATACCTCAACTGCCACAGTAGCAGTTCTTCCTGAGGCTGAGGATGTGGACGTGGAAATCAACGAAAGTGACTTAAAGATCGATATCTACAGGTCATCTGGAGCCGGTGGCCAGCACGTAAATACTACCGATTCTGCCGTTAGGATTACCCACCTTCCTACTGGTATAGTGGTCTCCTGCCAGGATGAAAGGTCCCAGATAAAGAACAGGGAAAAGGCTATGAAGATTCTAAAGACCAGGCTCTATGATAAGATGTTAAGCGAACAGGCTGCTGAAATTGCAGAGGCTAGAAAGAGTCAAGTTGGTACAGGAGACAGGTCTGAAAGGATTAGGACCTATAACTTCCCGCAGGGAAGGGTTACTGACCACAGGGTAAACTTAACCCTTCATAAATTAAATGATATCCTAGATGGGGATATTGATGAGATAATTGAAACCTTAATAACTACAGATCAGGCTGAGAAATTAAAGGAAATGTAAAGAGGGGGTAACTCCTCTTTAATTTATGATAAGAAGGTGATTGCTATGGAAACCAGGATCATAAAGATAGATAGGGAAAGGATAGACGAAGGCCTTATGGAGGAAGCAGCCACAATCATTAGAAAAGGCGGAACCGTTGCCTTTCCAACTGAGACCGTATATGGCCTTGGAGCTAATGGCCTTGATGAGGAGGCTGTAAAAAAAATCTATAAGGCCAAGGGCAGGCCCAGCGATAACCCTCTAATCCTTCATATTAGCTCCATGGAAGAATTAAAGCCCTTGGTGGATGAAATAAGTGAGGAAGCAAGATTATGTATAGAAAAGTTTTGGCCTGGTCCTTTAACTATAATTTTCAAAAAAAGTGGAATGATACCAGATATAATAACGGCAGGGCTGGATACGGTTGCCATTAGGATGCCAGACCATCCTATTGCAGCAAAGTTGATAGCTAAAGCCCAGGTTCCAATAGCTGCCCCATCGGCTAATCTATCGGGAAAACCCAGTCCTACTAAGGCCAGCCATGTAATAGAAGATATGATGGGTAGAATAGATATGATAATAGATGGTGGAGACACGGGAGTTGGACTTGAGTCTACAGTATTAGACTTATCTACAGAAATACCAACAATTTTAAGACCAGGCGGCATAACTTTAGAAGATTTAAGGGAAGTTATCCCCAGTGTAATACAGGATGCTAGTATTACTGACAGCCAAAAGGTGCCTAAATCACCAGGGCAAAAATACAGACATTATGCTCCCGAAGCTGAAATGCTTCTCTTTTCAGGCAGTGTGGAAGCCATAGTAGAGGAAATAAATAAAAGGGCTAGAGAACTTATGGAGGAAGGAAAGAAGGTAGGAATTCTTGCTACAGAAGAGACTAGGGATAAGTACCCTCAAGGCTTAGTATTGGTGGTAGGCTCCAGGGAGAGGGAGGAAACCATTGCCCATAATCTTTTTGATGTTTTAAGGAGTTTTGATGAGGAAAAAGTGGATATAATTTTAGCCGAGGGAGTAGGTTATAATCATTTAGGCATGGCTATTATGAATAGAATGCTAAAGGCGGCCAGTGGTAAAATTATAAAGCTTTAAGAGGTGATGGGGTGAATAAGAAGGTATTATTTGTATGTACTGGAAACACTTGTAGGAGTCCCATGGCAGAAGGTCTATTAAGGGATATGGCTAATAAGAAGGGTTTGAGCCTAGAGGTAAAATCTGCAGGCACCTTTGCCATGGATGGAGTTGGGGCGGCTGAAAATGCCATATTAGCCCTTAAGGAACTAGATATTAACATTTCAGACCATAAGGCCCAAAGCCTTAGTAGGGGACTGGTAGAGGAAGCTGATCTTATCCTTACCATGTCTAGATCCCATAAGGAATCCTTATTATTGAAATATCCCCATATTAAGGATAAGGTCTACTTACTTAATGAATATGCCTTTGGGGAAGTAAGGGATATTCAAGACCCCTTTGGCAGGGATGAGTATAACTATAAGCTGGTTAGGGATGAGATTTTAAAGGCTTTGGAAAATATTAAATGGGATTAAAATTATACCTATAGGGGTGGGGTTAAATTAGCTTGATACTTATCTGTTTTATAAAGGGTGGATAAGGCAGATTTAACAAACAAAGGAGGAAGGATCATGAAAATAGGAATAGGTAGCGACCATGGTGGTTATGAGTTAAAGGAGGTCATAAAGGAATATTTAACTAGCGAAGGAATAGAGTTTGTCGATTATGGAACCAATTCCCTAGATTCTGTAGACTATCCGGATTTTGGTAAAAGGGTAGCTGATGCAGTATTAAATAAGGAAGTAGATAGGGGAATCTTAATCTGTGGAACTGGTATTGGAATTTCAATTACTGCCAACAGGATTAAGGGGATAAGGTGTGCCCTATGTTCAGACACCTTTTCAGCTAGAATGAGTAGATTACACAATGATGCCAATATCTTAGCCCTAGGGGGAAGGGTCTTAGGAAAAGGCTTGGCTTTAGATATCGTTAAGATATTTTTGGAGACGGAATTTGAAGGTGGAAGGCATGAGAGAAGAATAAATAAAATAGATGAAATAACTTGTTAATCTATGGTATAATTTGTACTAGTGAAATTTAACATAGGGGGAAAAACGATGAGTAAAGTTGTAGAAATGGGTCATCCTTTAATAAAACATAAATTGACATTAATTCGTGACAAAAATACTGGTTCCAAGGAATTTAGGGAATTAGTGTCAGAACTATCTATGTTGATGGGTTATGAGGTAACTAGGGATTTTGAGCTGGAAGAAGTTGAAATAGAAACTCCATTGATGAAGACTAAGGCTCAGGTTATTGCTGGTAAAAAGGTTGGTATAATTCCTATTTTAAGGGCTGGCCTAGGCATGGTTGATGGTATGTTGAGTCTAATTCCTGCAGCTAAAGTTGGCCACATAGGTCTATATAGGGATCCGGAAACCTTACAGCCGGTAGAGTATTATTGCAAATTGCCTCAGGATATAGAAGAAAGACACCTAATAGTATTAGATCCAATGTTGGCAACAGGTGGCTCCGCCGCCGCAGCTATTGACTTCTTAAAGGAAAGGGGAGCTACGAATATAAAATTCGTATGTTTAATAGCTGCTCCAGAAGGAATCCAGGCTTTACAAGAAGCTCATCCTGACGTGGATATATATGTAGGCCATATAGATGAAAAACTTAATGAGGACGCATATATTGTTCCAGGTTTAGGAGATGCTGGAGATAGGTTGTTTGGTACTAAATAGTCCAGAAAAGGGGAGCAGTTTACTGTTCCCTTTTTTTCAACTGGCTAGTAATAAGTGAAGGAGAGAAGCTTTCATGGAGAATTATATCATACCCATTATAGTAGCAATTATTATTTCTTTAGTATCCACTCCTTTAGTCAAGAAATTAGCTGTAAGAGTAGGGGCCATAGACGTTCCCAAGGATGAGAGGAGAATACATAAAAAGCCCATGCCCTTAATGGGAGGCTTAGCCATATATATTGCCATTGTTATAGCGGCCTTGATATTTTTACCCTTAAATGATACCCTGATCTCCATTTTAGTTGGGGCAACTATAATATTGGTTTCTGGTATTATTGACGATATTAAGGGTTTAAGTCCTAAGCTTAAGCTGGTATTTCAAATTATTGCAGGACTTGTACTTATTTATGGAGGCGTAAAGGTAGATTTTATAACTAATCCCTTTTCTAAGGATTATGCCCTCCTCTATTTAAATGGACTATCCATCCCCATAACCCTTTTTTGGATTGTGGGTATTACTAATACTATAAACCTTATAGACGGCCTAGATGGTTTAGCTTCAGGGGTGGCTATGATTTCAGCTTTGTCCTTGATGTTGGTAGCTGAGAAATTTGGTCAAGAGGAGGTTACCATCCTATCTGCCTTGGTAGCTGGAGCCTGTTTAGGTTTTATACCCTATAACTTTAATCCGGCTAAGATCTTTATGGGGGATACTGGTGCCCTCTTATTGGGCTTTATGCTAGCGGCCATATCCATAGAAGGGGTTATGAAGAGTGTTGCTACCATAGCTATAGTCGTCCCCATTCTAATCCTAGGGGTACCCATATTCGATACTACCTTTGCCATCTTCAGAAGATTATTAAGTGGACGTTCCATAGCAGAAGCTGATAAGGGCCATCTACACCATAGGTTGTTGGATAAGGGATTTTCTCAAAGGCAAACGGTTCTGATCCTTTATGGCCTATCTGCAGTCTTTGGTATATTTGCAGTAATAGTAGCCAAGGCCAATAGCAAGCAGGCAGTCTATATGTCGGTCCTACTATTTTTAGCTGCCATATTATTTGCCTTTAAGCTGGGCATGTTTACGAACAAGAAGAATACTAATAAGAAGTAAAAGGAAGAGGTGAGCTGATTGAAGAGGTTAAAGGTGATGACTGTATTTGGGACAAGGCCTGAAGGGATAAAAATGGCACCTATCATCAAGGAGTTGGAAAAAAGGGAGGATGTGGAAAGCATAATCTGTGTTACCGCCCAACATAGGGAGATGCTTGACCAAGTTCTTAAAATATTTGACATAGAACCAGACTACGATTTAAATATCTTTGAACCAGGCCAAAGCTTAACAAAGATTACTACCAGGGCCTTGGAGGGATTAGAAAGGGTCATAGCAAAGGAAAAACCAGATGTCTTGCTAGTTCAGGGTGATACCACCACAGTCTTTTCTGGAGCCCTAGCAGCTTTTTATCAAGGGGTTAAGGTTGGCCATGTGGAAGCAGGCCTAAGGTCAGGTAATATTTACTCCCCCTATCCTGAAGAGGCCAATAGGATGTTGACGGGAATTTTAGCCGAATACCATTTTTGTCCTACTATTAGAAACAAGGAAAATTTACTAAGGGAAAACTATCCAGAAGACAAGCTCTATATCACTGGTAATACGGTAATAGATGCACTCCAGTATGTGGTTAAGGATGAGTACATATTTGATAATGGGTTATTAAATAAGATAGATTATGAGAATAAAAGGGTAATACTTTTAACCTCCCATAGGAGGGAAAATATAGGAAAGGCTATGGAAAATATTTTTTCAGCCGTCAATGATATTGTAAATAAGTATGATGATGTGGAAGTGGTTTTCCCAGTCCACCTAAATCCTAGGGTCAGGGAGATAGCGAAAGGGATTTTAGGCTCTAATGAAAAGGTCCATTTGATCGATCCCCTTGATTACGAACCCTTTACCAATTTAATGAATAGGGTTTATCTGGTGGTAACGGACTCAGGTGGATTACAGGAGGAGGCTCCAACCCTGGGTAAACCTGTATTAGTAGTAAGGGAAGAAACGGAAAGGCCGGAGGGGATAGAGGCTGGTACTGCTAAATTAGTGGGCACTGAGTATAAATCAGTTTATGATAATTTAGATTTTTTACTATCCAATGAAGCTGAATATACAAAAATGGCTAAGGCGGTAAATCCTTATGGGGACGGTACTGCAGCTAAAAAAATAGTGGATATATTGCTGAATGCTAATTAATTAAGTTTCTAATAGAATGAATTAACCTTATCTAACTTTAGATAAGGTTTTAATTTTTTTGATATGGCTTTAATGTACCTAAGCAATATAAAGAAAACTGGGAAGAAACAATAAGTATATATTTAATATCTTTTTAGTATCATAATAATAATTATTTTGTATTGAAGTATGTAACAAGGGTTACCGAATATCGATTATATTTTGTATAGAATTTTATTAAGACTATTTCTATATCTTTGGTCCTAAATAACCCTTTCCCCTTTAATCTTCATTGCATGTTTCTAAATATTTTGATAATATAATATTAACTATTTTATGATATAATTGATTATATGAACCATGAAAAGCTAGAGTCAAATAAGTTGGAGTGAATATGGTGAAGAAAAAGAGAGATTACAAAGATACCTTAAAAAATCTTACCCTAATAAGCCAAATAGGCTTATCCGTTGTAACCCCCATCCTTATTGGAGTTTTTCTAGGGCAATTGTTGGACAAGTGGTTTGGAACTAGAAGCATCTTTGTAATCATATTTATTGTTCTAGGTGCTGGTGGTGGGTTTTTAAACCTATTTAAAATTACTGGTACATGGAAGGATAAAAGGAAGTGAATACGTGAACAATGACCTTATATTAAAGATATACAAAAGGACCCTTATATTTAGTTTTTTCATTATAGGATTTAGCTTTTTTTTGCTTAAGGAGCCTAAGGCAGCAATATTAGGTTATATCTTTGGTACTTTAATTGCCATGTTAGCCTTTAAACTATTGGATCTATCAGTACAAAAATCGGTTAAAATGCCCCCTAGAAGGGCCTCCGCATATGCAGTTGGACAGTATTTTATTAGGTACACTATATATGGGACAGTACTCTTGGTAGCAGGTAAGGCAGATTACCTAAGTTTAACGGCTACTGTTTTAGGGCTATTAAGCATAAAGATTGTTATAATTTTGTCATCCATTTTCAATAAAAGCCTATAAATAAGAAATATTTATCCGATTTCATTAATTATGAATATATGAAGGGGGGGATAAAATTGGAAATAGCAATACTAGCAGGAGATAAGGAAATTATTATTCCTGATAGTGTAATCAACTTTGTTATTGTAGGTATACTACTTTTAATTTTTGCCCTTGTGGTTAATAAGAAGGCAAAAGATGTTGATCCAGAAAAAGCACCATCTACATTTCTTAATGTAGTAGAGTTAATAGTTGATACCGTTAATAATTTTGTCATATCGACTATGGGAAAACACAACCTAAGATTTGCACCTTATATACTAACACTTTTTATCCTAATATTATGTTCTAATCTATTTGGCTTGTTGGGATTCACATCGCCTACATCAGATTATTCAGTTACTTTTTCCTTGGCATTGGTTACCTTTGGTATTGTGCAGGTAAATGCCATCAAGAGTGCTGGAGGTTTTGGAAAGTATTTAAAGGGTTTCTTGGATCCTTTGCCATTCCTACTACCCTTGAATATTGCTGGTGAATTGGCTAACCCAGTATCATTATCCTTCCGTTTATTCGGAAACGTATTAAGTGGTAGTCTTATAATGTCATTACTTTATAGTTTTTTAGGTTACTTGGCGCCTATAATAGCACCGCCATTCCATATATATTTTGATATATTTTCAGGTGTGTTGCAGGCTTTCATATTTACCATGTTGACCATGGTATTTATAGCCGGTGCAACTGAAGAATAAGAAAATTAAAGGAGGAATTTATAATGTTTGAGGGTATTTCAAATGAAGCTTTTGTATTAGGATGTTCAGCAATAGGAGCAGGTATAGCTATGATTGCAGGATTAGGACCTGGAATCGGTCAGGGTTATGCAGCTGGTAAGGGTGCAGAAGCTGTTGGCAGACAGCCAGAAGCCCAAGGTGATATTACTAGGACTATGTTATTAGGTCAAGCCGTTGCAGAGACAACAGGTATCTACTCCCTGGTAATAGCTATTATTCTGTTATTCGTTCAACCTTTATTAGGAGCTTTATAAAAAAGGCTAGAGGTGGGTATATCCCATCTCTAAAACATTGAAATAGGAGGTTGAGTAATGGGAGAAATAGATATTGTAGTTAGGGTCTTACCCGAATTAAGCTCTGTTCTCATATCTTGGGCAACATTATTAGTACTTTATTTATTACTAAGAAAACTATTATATAAACCAGTTTCCAAGATTTTAAGTGATAGACAGGCTAAGATTCAGTCTAATATAGAAGAAGCAAAACAGTTAAGGGAAGAGGCAGAAAAGCTAAAGCTAGATTATGAAGCACGTATAGCTGATGCAAAGAAGGAAAGTCAAGATATTATAGAGTCAGCTAGGAAGCGTGGAGAAGAACTAAGGGAAAATATAGTAGAGGAAGCAAGAAAAGAAGCAGAACTACTCATGGATAGGGCAAGAAAGACTATAGAACAGGAAAAGGAAAAGGCCTTTGAAGATATTAAAGCTCAGGTAGGTGAATTAGCAATATTAATAGCCTCAAATATAATGGAAGAAGAAATCAATCCTGCTAAACAGGAGGAATTAATCCATAAATTTATCGATGAGGTAGGTAGTTCACAATGGCTGAATTAGTTTCTAAGAGATATGCTTTATCCATATTTGAGGCTGGCTTGGAGCTAGAGAAATTAGATATCTTTAATAAAGAGTTAAAATATTTAGACGAAGTTTTAAAAGCTGAGAAGGATTTTTTTGAGATCCTTAAGAATCCAAGGATTAGCAAGGATGAAAAAAAATCTTTAATTACTGAAATCTTTAGGGGGCGTCTATCCCAGGAAGTTATAAATTTCTTTTATATAATAATAGATAAAAGAAGGGAAAAGTTTATCTTTGATATAATTAGGGAGTATCAATCCATCTATAACGAATACAATAATATCCTAAAGGTGGAAGCAGTTACAGCCATCCAAATGGATGAAAAAGCAAAGGAAAAATTAAAGCTAGTATTGGAAAATAAGTTAGGTAAAAAGGTTGACATTATAAACAAGGTAGATAAATCCATATTAGGTGGAGTTTTATTGAAGATGGAGGGTAAGATAATCGATTCAACCATTAGGAGTCAATTAAAGAAACTAGAAAATCTAATAACCAATGTTCATTAAGGTGAAGTCGAGGTGATAAAATTTGGAGTTAAGGCCAGAAGAAATAAGCTCAATTATAAAGGAACAAATCAAGCGATATGAAAAGAAGTTAGACCTGGTTGACGTAGGTACTGTACTTGAGGTTGGAGATGGTATAGCCAGATTATACGGCCTGGAAGGTTGTATGGCTGGTGAATTAATTGAATTTCCAGGTGAAGTATACGGTATGGCCCTAAACTTAGAAGAAGATAATGTTGGATGTGTTCTTCTAGGTTCAGACGCCAATATCAAAGAGGGAGATACAGTTAAGAGAACTGGTAGGATTGTTGAAGTTCCAGTTGGAGAACAGATGATAGGTAGGGTAGTTAATGCCCTGGGGCAACCTATTGATGGGAAAGGAAGCATAAATGCTGATAAATTTAGACCCATAGAGAGGATAGCACCAGGGGTTATTACCAGAAAAAGCGTTAGCGAGCCTTTACAGACTGGTATCAAGGCTATAGATGCCCTATTCCCTATTGGAAGAGGCCAGAGGGAATTGATCATAGGTGACAGGCAGACTGGTAAAACCGCAATCGCCATAGATACCATCTTGAATCAAAAAGAAGAAGATGTAATCTGTATATATGTTGCCATAGGGCAAAAACGTTCAACAGTAGCTCAAATTGTGGACGTGCTGGAGAAAAATGGAGCAATGGACTATTCCATAGTGGTATCTGCTACGGCTAGTGAGCTGGCACCCCTACAATATATAGCTCCTTATGCTGGTGTTGCAATGGCAGAAGAATTTATGGAAGCGGGTAAGGATGTTTTAATTATATACGATGACTTATCTAAACATGCTATTGCTTATAGGGCCATGTCTCTATTATTAAGGAGACCACCAGGAAGGGAGGCCTTCCCAGGAGACGTATTCTATCTACACTCTAGACTTTTAGAAAGGGCTGCTAAATTAGATGATAAATTTGGCGGTGGATCCATTACAGCATTGCCTATAGTAGAAACACAGGCGGGAGATATTTCAGCCTATATTCCTACTAACGTTATCTCTATTACAGATGGACAGTTATTCCTGGAAACGGACCTATTCTTTGCAGGCCAAAGACCAGCTATCAACACTGGACTTTCAGTTTCCAGGGTAGGGGGAGCTGCCCAAACTAAGGCCATGAAGAAGGTTGCCGGAAAATTAAAGCTAGAGTTGGCCCAATATAGAGAATTGGCTGCCTTTGCCCAATTCGGTTCAGATCTGGATCCAGAAACTAAGGCTACCTTGGAGCAAGGGGCTAGGATGATGGAGATATTAAAGCAGCCACAATACAGTCCGGTTTCCCTAGCACACCAAGTTATAATCTTATATGTTGCAGGTAATAAGCACCTATTGGATATAGAAGTAGATAAGGTAGTACTTTTTGAAAGGGAATTCTTAAACTTCGTAGATAATAACTATCCTGAAATAGTGGAGGATATTACTAAGACTAAGGATTTAACAGATGAAACTATTGAAAAGATCGAGGAAGCAATACAAGAATTTAAAAAGAACTTCTAGACTAAAAAGCGGGAGGTGAGCTTTTGGCCAAATCAACCCGAGATATTAAAAGGCGTATAAAAGGTATAAGTAATATAAAGCAGATAACTAATGCTATGGAATTGGTAGCTTCAGTGAAGATGAGGAAGGCTAGGGCTAGATTGGAAAGAACAAGGCCTTATTATAATACTGTCCTTAATAGTATTAAAGATGTACTAAGTTATACCAAGGTTAGCCATCCGCTTTTAGAGGAGCGTGAGGTTATAAAATCCCTCTATATAGTCGTAACTGCTGACAGGGGATTAGCTGGGGGCTATAATGCCAATGTTACTAGATTAGTAGACTCAAAATTTAAAAATGATAAAGAATCCATTTCCTTAATCACCGTTGGTTCAAAAGGAAGGGATTTTTTTAGAAATAGGGGATACCATATTGTAAAATCATTCCAGGGAATTTCTGAAGAACCGGAGTTTAAAGATGCAAGAGAAATTGGTAAGATTGCTATAGACCTTTTTCTTGAGGGGCAAGTGGATGAAATCAATATAGTTTATACTAGATTTATTTCAAATATATCCTATGATGCTAGGATTATGAAGCTTTTACCTGTAGATGATCTTAAGGTTGAAGGGGAGGATAAGCTTAAACCCATTATAGATTTTGAACCTTCACCTGAAGAAGTTTTAGATTATTTAATTCCCAAGTATATTGAATCCACTATATTTGGAGCTTTAATAGAAGCCTCTTCCAGTGAGCAAGCTGCCAGAAGGGTTGCCATGGAAAATGCAACGGACAATGCGGAAGAGATGATTGAAGAACTTAACATAAGTTATAACAGGGCTAGACAAGCAGCAATCACCATGGAAATTTCTGAAATTGTTGCCGGTGCAGACGCTTTAAAGTAACATAGAAAGGAGTGGGCAAATGGAAAAGAACATCGGTCATATTGTTCAAGTAATTGGCCCAGTTGTTGATATTCGTTTCGAAGAAGGAGAATTACCAAACCTATTAAATGCCATTGAGATAGAAAAAGATGGAGAGACCTTGGTAGTTGAAGTAGCACAGCATATTGGTGATGATGTTGTTAGATGCATCTCAATGGGTTCAACGGACGGCCTTATTAGGGGAATGGAAGCAAGGGATACAGGACAGGCCATAACTGTACCTGTAGGTCCTGAAACCCTAGGTAGATTATTTAACGTATTAGGAGAACCGATAGATGGTAAAGAGCAGGTAAAAGATGCTAAAAAGATGCCTATACATAGGCCAGCACCGTCCTTTGAGGAGCAGGAAACATCCCAGGAAATATTTGAAACTGGTATAAAGGTTATCGACTTGATAGCACCCTATGCCAAGGGGGGGAAAGTTGGACTATTTGGTGGTGCTGGAGTAGGTAAGACTGTATTAATACAGGAGTTAATCAACAATATAGCTACCCAGCACGGTGGTATTTCAGTATTTGCTGGAGTAGGAGAAAGGACTAGAGAGGGTAACGACCTCTATTATGAGATGATAGAGTCAGGAGTAATAGACAAGACGGTTCTTGTATTCGGACAGATGAATGAACCACCAGGAGCTAGGATGAGGGTTGGGCTTACTGGCCTAACTATGGCTGAATATTTTAGGGATGAGGAAAATCAGGACGTTCTATTATTTATCGACAATATATTCAGATTTACCCAAGCTGGATCAGAAGTATCCGCCCTTTTAGGTAGGATGCCTTCAGCTGTAGGTTATCAGCCTACACTGGCTACTGAGATGGGCCAACTTCAAGAAAGGATAACCTCCACTAAGAAGGGGTCTATCACCAGTGTTCAGGCGGTATATGTTCCAGCAGACGACTTAACAGACCCTGCACCAGCTACTACCTTTGCTCACTTGGATGCTACTACAGTATTGTCCCGTTCTATTGCTGAGCTAGGTATATATCCAGCGGTAGACCCATTGGATTCTTCTTCTAGGATTTTAGCACCAGAAATTGTGGGTAAGGAACACTATGAAGTAGCTAGGGGTGTACAGGAGTTATTACAAAGGTATAAGGAACTACAAGATATTATAGCCATCCTAGGTATGGATGAGCTTTCCGATGAGGATAAACTTATAGTTGCTAGGGCTAGAAAGGTTCAAAGGTTCTTATCACAACCCTTCACAGTAGCATCTCATTTTACAGGCTTAGAGGGTAAATATGTACCTATTAAAGAAACAGTAAGAGGATTTAAAGAAATACTTGAGGGTAAACACGATGATTTACCAGAGTCTGCCTTCTTTATGGTAGGTACTATAGATGAAGCCGTAGAAAAGGCTAAAAAGGTGGAGAGATAAAATGGCTAAAGTTCATCTTCAAATCGTTACGCCCGAAAAGGAATTCTTTAATGGCCAAGTGGATATGGTTATAGCTAAAGGTGTGGAAGGTGACTTTGCTATTTTAAGGGGCAGGGCTCCAATTGCGACTCCACTAGAGATAGGAAAGCTAAGAATTAAGCAGGATGGAGTGGAAAGGATAGCTGCCATATGTGGTGGCTACTTAACTGCCTTAGATAATGAAGTTACAATAGTAACAGATTCAGCCGAATGGCCTGAAGAGATAGATGTGGAAAGGGCTATGGAAGCTAAGAAGAGGGCGGAAGCCAGGTTAAATGGGAAGGATCCTAATATAGATGTGGCTAGGGCTGAAGCTGCTTTAAGAAGAGCTATGAACAGATTGGAAGTTTCTAAGGATAAAAAATAGATAAAAAAGCAAAAAAATTTTAAAAAGATGTATAAAAAGTACCCTTCTTTGGTAATACTTTGTACTAAAGGAAAGGGTACTTTTTTAATAGAATGTTTTGTCCCCCTTTACATTCTTAAAAAAGGCTCTTTCCTTTTTACAAATAAAAGGAAAGCCCATCTAATTTTTATTTTAAAATGGGACTTGCCTTCAATTTTGGGGGAGGAATTCACATGAAAAGATTAGTCTGTGTATTTATCATATTGGGACTTCTAATACCTATAGGTTCTCAGGCGGAGACGAAAAAGGATGAATTAGACATTCTCTACAACATAATGGAAGGCCTTGATGGCAAATGTCTAGAAGTGGATCTGGTCTTCAACGGAATAATATTTGATACTTTTATAGATGGAGAGGAATTAAAGCTAATAGGAGAGGAAGTAAGGACTAAATTAGGCATAGTAGGTAAGGAAGTGGATCCCTATATAGAGGAAGAAGTTTTGGAAGAACACTATACTAAAGAAGTAATTTTCCAAGAGGATTTTAACCAAATTACCTATATAGGTCAGGATGAGGACTTAAATAAAATAGTTATAATCCTAACCTCCTATGAATATGATGAGGTAAAAAGTGGAGAAACATATTTATATATAAATATTATGAAAAATAGTGATTTAATAAAAAATAATGATATAATAGAAGCGGTAATGTCAATTTATGAAAGCTTTAATGTAGCAATAGACAAAACATATTGCTTACTAGGTGAAATTTCTAACGATATGAGTTATAATAATATGGTGAAGGAAATTAACAAAATTTTTGCTCGGATGGATGTAGAAGTTGTAGATGAGTTTACAGATGGAAGTATGATTTCTTTCACAGCTTACACACCACTGATTGAAGAATACATAGAGATAGGAAAGGATAGGATCAACTTAAATATAGCAATTAGATCTAGCCAGATAGATGATAAGACTCATATATGGATAGCTACACCAGTCATAACTGTTGGATATTAAAGGAGGTTATAATTTGGAAATTATCGTTGTAGAGAAGAGTCCTCCACTAAAGGGGAAGATTAGAGTAAATGGAGCAAAAAATTCAGCACTTCCTATATTAGCAGCGTCACTATTAGGAACTGAAGACATCATACTGGAAGATGTACCTAAGATAAAAGATGTTGAGATAATGTGTGAAGTCTTAAGGACCTTAGGAGCTAAGGTGGAAATTTTAGATGAGGGAATCATAAAGATTAATGCTAAAAATTTAGATAATTATGTTACACCCTATAACCTTATGAATAAGATGAGGGCATCCCTCTTGGTAATGGGCCCCATCTTAGCTAGATTGGGTAAAGCTGTTTGTTCACAACCTGGCGGTTGCGCCATTGGAACTAGGCCAATCGACCTACACCTAAAGGGATTTAAGGCCCTAGGTGCAGGGGTTGAAACTGAATTTGGAAATATAAATGCCCACACTGATAAATTAGTAGGCAACAAGATTTATCTAGATTTTCCTTCTGTTGGGGCTACTGAAAATATAATGATGGCTGCCACCATGGCTGAAGGAGTAACTATTATCGATAACGCCGCCATGGAGCCGGAAATAGTAGACTTGCAGAACTTCCTAAATAAGTTGGGAGCAGATATAAAGGGAGCAGGTACATCTACAATTAAGATAAAGGGTGTAAAAAAATTAGGTGGGGCCTCCCATCAGATTATACCAGATAGGATAGAAGCCGGAACCTTTATGGTTGGAGCTGCAATTACCGGTGGAGACGTTATAGTAGATAATGTAATAACCAGCCACATAAAACCTGTCATTGCTAAGTTAAGGGAAGTTGGAGTTGAGGTAATTGAAAATGCAGATAGTGTTAGAGTAATAGGTACAGATAAACTAAAGGCCATAGATGTAAAAACCTTACCCTATCCGGGCTTCCCAACGGACATGGCAGCTCAGTTTATGGCCCTATTGACCATATGTGAAGGAAGTAGCGTAGTAATAGAGACCGTATTCGAAAATAGGTTTATGCATGTGGATGAGCTAAAGCGTATGGGAGCAGATATTAAGATAGATGGCAAGTCTGCCATTGTAAGGGGAGTTGACCATTTAACAGGGGCTCCAGTAAAGGCCTCTGACTTAAGGGCAGGGGCAGCCTTAATCCTAGCAGGAATGGCTGCAGATGGCACCACTGAAATTGAAAACATCCACCATATCGATAGGGGATATGTGGATATTGAAGCCCGCTTAAGAAGTCTAGGTGCTAGAGTTTATAGAAAAACTGTGGAATAATAAACAGTAGAAGAGAAAGGGAAAATAAAATAGCTAATAAAAAGATTGAAATATCTAATAAAAAGAGCAAATAAAAGATTGGAATAATTAATTTGAATATAATAGCTAATAATTATTAGCGATAAGGTTGTCACCTTATCGCTTTAATATTTAAAATTTTCGTTGAGAATGACTATCATTTTCATTGACAAGGTAAATCTAAAGTGTTAAAATTTTATTAAACAAATGATATTATATATTAATGAAAAAGATGTTTGCAGGAGGGGATCTCATGCCTATATATAGCTTAAATAAAGACACTAGCTGCAGGATAGTATCTATCCCTAATGTAAGCCTATTAGAATCTCTAGGCATTAGGAAGGGTATAAAGGTTAAGTTGAAAAATAAACAGCCACTAGGCGGGCCTGTAGTAGTACAAATGGGTACTAGGAATATTGCCATTGGGCGTGATATAGCAAATCAAATAATGGTGGAGGTAATCTAGATGAGCAAGAGTAGTACTGACATTGAAACTGCTACTGCTAGTAAGAGGATCTTACTTATGGGTAACCCCAATGTGGGTAAGAGCGTCTTGTTTTTTAAAATGACTGGTGTTCAGGTTGAAATTTCAAACTACACTGGAACGACAGTTGGATTTACTAAGTCTAGGATACAGCTTGGGGATGAAGAAGTTGATTTTATAGACGTTCCAGGTACATATTCCCTAGAGTCCACATCTGAAGCAGAAGATGTGGCAGTTAAGTTTTTGGAGTCTAAACCTACGGCTGTAGTTTGTGTTTTAGACTCAACCAACCTGGAAAGGAACTTAAGGTTGGCCCTACAGATTAAGGAATATAATATTCCCATGCTTTTTGTCTTAAATCTGATGGACGTGTCCAAAAGGCAGGGAATCAATATAGATGTTAAACAGCTGGAAAGGGAATTAGGAGCTAGGGTAATCCCTGCTGTTGCTGTTAAAGATCAGGGTGTAGACGATATTCGAAAAGAATTAACTAAATTGATAAAGGATATAGGGGATGAAGATAATAGGATAAGGCCTAAAGGTGAAAGCCTTAGCAATGAAGAATTGTGGAATAGGGCTGCAGAAATAGCTGGTAGGGTACAAAGTTTTACCAGGGTAGAGAAGAATATCCTTGAAAGGTTGGGAGAGCTTACCATCCAGCCATGGCCTGGTATCCCTATAGCTATCTTGGTAATGGTCTTATCATTGGCCTTAGTAGTAGGAATAGGTAAGGGGATAAGGGCTTTAATTCTACTTCCCTTTGTTAATGATGTCTATGCCCCCCTAGTTACTAAGTTGATTTCCACTTTCATTGGACCAGGTATATTAAGAAATATCCTAGTTGGTGAGTATGGAATCTTGATTAAGATGGTAGAATGGCCTCTAGCACTGATATTGCCTTATGTATTTTTATTCTATGTGGTTATATCCTTCTTGGAGGATTCCGGCTACCTACCCAGGATAGGGGTTCTAATGGACGCCATCCTTAGTAAACTAGGAGTTCAAGGGGGAAGTATGATACCTATCCTACTAGGTTACGGTTGTGCAGTACCTGCTGTTATAGGTACCAGGGCGGCAACAACCCTTAAGGAGAGGCTATTGGTGACCCTGATGGTTTGCTTTGCTGTACCCTGCGTATCCCAAACAGGCGCCTTCATAAGCCTATTAGGGGATTATTCTGTTTTTATGTTAGTTACTATATACTTAATATCCCTACTTACTATGGTAGTGGTAGCTAAAATAGCCGACAGGGTCATCAAGGGACAAGCAGAACCTATGATAATCGAAATTCCAAACCTGTTGCTTCCTGATAGAAAGGCCTACTTCAGGAAGTTAAAGATGCGTATGCAGCATTTCTTTGTAGATGCAGAGCTTCCTATGTTAATAGGGGTTTTAATAGCTGCCTTAGTAATAGAAACTGGAATCTTAAACCAAGTTAGCCAATGGATTGAACCCCTTGTTGTAAATTGGTTAGGTTTACCTAAGGAAGCCAGCCTATCTCTCTTATTAGGTATAATTAGAAGGGAATTAGCAGTCCTACCCCTGTTGGACATGAACCTAAATGGCCTACAGATGTTTGTAGGTAGTATAGTTGCCCTATATTATCTTCCATGTTTGTCCGTATTTGCAGTATTAATAGAGGAGTTTAACTTAAAGACAGCTATTAGCATATCAATAGCCACTATAGTCTCTGCCTTTTTAGTAGGGGGTATAGTCAACCAAATAGGCCTGTTGTTTATCTAGTTGGGGGATGGGCATATGGCTTTAATAACGGCAATTACCCAAAGGCTGGAGTATATGGTAGAGAAACTACCCTGGACCTACTTATTCTTTAAGAAGTACTACGATCAAATTATAGATAAGGAAATAAAATTAGCAGATATAAAAGAAACGGATAGGATCCTCTGCATAGGTGGGGGTCCTTGTCCCTGTACGGCCATTGAACTTCACAAGAGGACTGGGGCCCGTGTATGGGTTGTTGATAACGACAGGGAAGTAGTCTACAATGCCTTGAGGAACATAGAGAGGCTAAATCTTTCGGACTTTGTATCTGTAAAATATGCCGACGGGAGAGATATCTGCCCTAAGGATTTTGATATTATACATATAGCCTTGCAAGTGACCCCAAAAGGAAAAGTCTTTGAAAACTTAATAAATAAGGCTAGGCCAGGAACTAAGATATTAGTTAGGATAGCCACTGATAAATATTCTAAGCTGTATAGTTCTTTAGATATTGCTGAGGCTGAGAGGGGAATCTACAAAAAGATTAATCATAACCGAAGGAATTTAGACTATACATTCCTTTATGTAACTGCAGGAGGGCTTAATGAAGAAGTACTTAAAGTGGATAATAATACTGCTCTTGATAGTATTGCTATTTAAACAATTGGATATAAATGAATACCTATTAAGCCTGAAGAAGCTTAGCCTTAATCACTGGTTAGCCTTAATTATGATGCAGCTATTAAGTTTTGCCCTCCTGCTAGTCCAGTGGAGAAGGTTGGCTACTGCTCTAGGTAAAGATATAAGAACTATGGATATGGTCTATGTAAATATGAAGGGTACCTTCTATGATACTATAACTCCTGGTTTAAAGGTGGGGGGAGAATTTGCAAGGGGTTCCAGCTTGGTAAATAAATTTGGATTTACACCAGCAGAAGCCTCGGCTTTAATAATTATACAAAAGAGTATAAGCGTATCCGCCTTAGTTTTACTCAGCATATTTTCCCTCTATCTCTTAAGTACACAATTTAAGTTGCAAGATTTGGTATTAGTTATAGCAAGTATAAGCTTTGGGGTTATACTTGCTTTACTTATTACTATTCTTTTGTTACCGGAAAAACTATATAACCATTTAGCTAGCAAAAGGCTGGAGGGAGTTTTTAAAGAAAAGAATCTTAAGTTTCTAGAAAAATATACTGAAGCCAGCAAGCTGCTTACTAAAGCTAAGAAGGAGATAGTGTTTCAATTTGTTCTATCCCTAATAGTTTGGACCCTGTTCCCCTTTAAGCTATATTTCATAATTCAAGCCTTGGGATTAGAGCTATCCTTTTTTAAAGTCTTTGCTGCAACAATCATCTCCTATATTGCTGGAATGCTTCCCCTCCTGCCAGGTGGATTAGGCAGTTTTGAAGGAACCATGGTTGCCCTCTTTCTCATCTGGGGAATTGAAAGGGAGTTAAGCTTAGTTATAGCCACCATATTTAGATTTATAACTTTTTGGTTTTTATTCTTTATAAGCCTGGTCTATTTAGCAGGAAAAAAGGCTGGGTCAAAATTGAAAGGAGTACCTTATGAAAGTAGCCAAGAAAGCCAGTTTAAATTTTAAAAGATATGCTCCCATCTTCTTTACCTCCTTAAATGCCCTTATGGGTATCCTAGTTATATATCTCATGATCCTAGATGGGGGAAATGGAAAGAAAATCTACCTACCCCTTATGATAATATTTGCCGGAATATGCGACTGTTTAGATGGAAGGCTTGCTAGGAAGTTTAATGCGGATACCCTCTTTGGTAAGGAGTTGGACTCCTTAGCAGATGCCATCAGCTTTAGTTTAGCCCCTGTTAGCCTCTTGATAAATAATCTATTGGAATATACAGGACTTTTAGGTCTTGTGGCGGCCATAACTTATCCCTTAGCCGGCATCTATAGACTGGCTAGGTTTAA
>JAAYLY010000059.1 GCA_012521625.1 Tissierellia bacterium
AAAGGCAAGCTTGGAGACGTTGGTGAAATCAATAGGTCTACTTTTTTAAAGGCTTCCTCAAAGTCTTTGATAATCAAACTTCTAACCTTCAGGGCTTGTAGGTAGTACTCTTCCCTATTTCCTTCCCTTAAGACATGGGTACCTAACATTATCCTTCTTTTTACTTCATCCCCAAAGGCTTCAGTCCTTGACTTAATATATAATTCATCTAGACTTTTATATTCTTTAGCCCTATGGCCATATCTTAAGCCGTCGTATCTAGCCAGATTACCGCTGGCTTCAGCACTTAATAGGATTAAATAGCTTTCATAGGCATATTTTAAGTTAGGTAGGGAAAGCTCTTCAACCCTTCCCCCCTTGTCCTTAATCAGTTGGATGATCTTTTCAATATTCTCCCTGACTATATCTTCCATCTCTAATTCAAACAATTCCTTAGGTATACCTACTTTTACATCCTTTAGGTCCATGTCTAGATTATCAAGTTCTAAAGGCATATCTACTGTCGTAGGATCTTTCTCATCATAACCAGCTAGTACTGACAGCATGAAGGCTGCATCTTCAGTATCCTTTGCCAGAATACCAATAGTATCTAGGGTATTGGCTAAAGCTATTAAACCATATCTGGATATCCTCCCATAGCTTGCCTTTAAACCTACCAGGCCGCAGAAGCTGGCTGGCTGTCTTACGGATCCTCCCGAATCGGAACCTAAGGCAATGGCCGCCTGCTTAGATGCAACAGCTGCAGCTGACCCCCCTGAGGAACCTCCTGGGACCCTATTTAAATCTAGAGGATTCTTAGTCGGTCCAAAGTAGGATTTTTCCGTAGATGAACCCATGGCAAATTCATCCATGTTTGTCTTTCCTATAATGATACCGTCTTCCTTTTTAATTATCTCCACCACAGTAGCATCGAAGGGAGACATATAGTTCTCCAACATCTTAGACCCGCAGGTGGTCTTCATATCCTTGGTTACTATATTGTCCTTAATAGCTATGGGGATACCGACTAACCTACCTAGGGGCTCTCCATTTGCTAGTTTTTCATCTATTTTGTCAGCTTGAGCCCTAGCTCCTTCCTTATCTACAGTTATATAGGCATTTATATCGTTATCCACATATTCTATATGTTCTATGTAGGCATCAACCACATCCCTGGCTGATATTTCTTTATTTATAATCTTGTGCCTAATTTCCCTGGCCTTTAATTCTAAAATATCCACTCATCTCACCTCTTAATCTACAACTTTTAGTATTTTAAAGAATCCGTACTTCTCTTCAGCCGTATTTTTAACTACTTCCTCCACCGGTAAACTTTCTGCCACTTCATCTTCGATTACGGGATTAGTATACTGATTTAGCTGATAGGTAGGTTCGACCCCTTCAGTATCCACCTCTTTGATCCTTTCCACCAATTCCAAAATGGAGTTAAACTCCTTTAAAAAGTCATCCCCTTGCTGATCATCAAAACTTAACTTACACAGATCAGCTAACTCAAATAATTCCTCCTTTGAAATCATAAAATTCTCCTTTCACATAAAATTTATATAGCTTTCACCTTAAAACAAATAAAGCTTTCACCTTAAAACAAATAAAGCTTTCACCTTTAAATTAATATAACTTCATTTATAAGTACTTCAATCAAAAATATATAAATGTAATATAATTAATTATAAGTTAATAGCCACACCTTAGCTAAACTTTTATTTAATTTAGTCATTAAATATTTACTACTTTTAGAATGGGAAAGGGAATTGGACCTAACAAAATTATCATTATCAATTATTAATTGTCAAGAATAATCCACAATTCCCAAACTTCAATTGACCAATTCCTTAAACCTTTCCTCATCAATTATCTCAATACCCAATTCTACAGCCTTATTATACTTGCTGCCTGGGTCCCTACCTACTATTACATAATCTGTCTTCCTGCTTACGGAGCTTGAGACCTTGCCCCCCATCCTTTCCACATATTCCTTGATTTCCTTCCTAGTAAAGCCTTCAATGGTGCCCGTTATGACTACGGTCTTGCCGGTAAAGATGGATTCCTCCCTCTCCATTTCTTCATAAACTGGATTTACCCCTAGGGCTAGTAACCTATCTATAGCCTTATGAATCTCCTCATCTTCAAAGAACTCCACTATACTATCGGCTATCACCGGCCCTATCTCTCCCACCTGGACCAGCTCCTCCCTAGTGGCCTTCATTATATTGTCTAAAGACTTATAATGGTTAGCTAAATCCGTTGCAGTTTTAATACCAACATTTCTAATGCCTAAAGCATATATGAAGGAGGCAAGGGAGACCTCTTTGCTCCTCTCTATGGCATTTAGTAGGTTGTTGGTCTTCTTCTCCTTAAAGCCTTCAAGCTTAATAAGGTCATCAAATTTTAACTCATAAAGCTGGGGTAGCTCCCTTAAATCCAGCTCTTCCAATAATAACTCCGCCGTCTTTTCGCTAAAACCCTCTATATTCATAGCATCCCGGCTGGCAAAGTGAACTAGCCTAGCCACCAATTGAGGCTTACATGACAGGGAGTTAGGGCAGAAAATGTGGACCCCATCCTGATACAACTCGCTATTGCAAGCGGGGCAGTGGGTTGGCTTTTCTATAGGATAAGTCTCCCCATCATCTTCTAAGGTTCCTAGGATTTCAGGGATTACGTCATTGGACCTTCTAATAAGGACCCTGGAGTTTATCCTTACTCCCTTCCTCTCTATATCATCATAGTTATTGAGGGTAGCCCTTCTAACGGTTACGCCCCCTATTTCCACCGGTTCCAAGATGGCAATGGGGGTAACCTTTCCAGTACGACCCACATTCCATACTACTTCCAGTAACCTAGTGCTAGTCTCCTCCGCTTCAAACTTGTAGGCCATGGCCCAGCGTGGGAACCTATTGGTATAGCCCAATACCTCCCTAGTCCTGATATCGTCTATCTTTATGACTAAGCCATCGGTAAGTAGGTCTAATTCCTTCCTCTTCTCATCTAGAACCTTTATTTCCTCGATTAAGTCATAGATATTATGGAAGGCCTTGGCATAGTCAAAAACCGGCAGGCGGTTTTCCTTTATAAATTCCAGTACTTCCCTATGGCTAGTAAAAGTCTTCCCCTCAATATAGCCCACATTGTAGAAGTAAGCTGCCAGCTTCCTCTCAGCAGTAATTCTAGTATCTAGATTCCTCAAGGCTCCCGCTGCTGCATTTCTAGCATTTTTTAAAGGCTCAGAGGCAGTCTTATTGTATTCTTCCAAGGCCGATAGGGGCATTAGGCCCTCCCCTTGGATCTCCAC
>JAAYLY010000060.1 GCA_012521625.1 Tissierellia bacterium
ATAAGCCTTATTACTACTATTGGCTGTATATATTAAATGTTTATCATTTAAGATTGATAAACGCTTATTTTCATCACTTATCTCAACTAATCCTTCTCCTAATCGAGAAACCTCCCCCTCACCCTGAAAAAATTTCTCCTTTAGATAGGATATATCATAGGTTTCATATTCTACTATTAAACTTTCTAAACTAGGTATCTCCCTAGGTAGTTCCGTATCTACGGAAATATTCTTATTAGCCAGTAGCCTGATGGAATCTTGCACAAAATCCTCACTTACGGTAGTTTCTGCCTCATATTTATCATTCATCAAGGCCAGACCCAATAAGACATTAACTATTATAAAGGATATAATTAAGATAGTTTTTGCTTTAGACCAATCCATGTGACCACCTTTTATCTCTCATAGACTAATATACCATTATAAGCATCAAAGGCATAGGTCTTACCCTTGAATCTAATGGCCCATACTGGTATCAATTTTTCATTATACTCCATTAAGCATGGGTCATAATAGGCTAGTGTAATATCTTCTATTGAGGCTAGGACTCCATCAACAATATTTTCAGGCATATTATCTATATTAAAAGTATCTATATATAATTCCTTAAAAAATCCTGCATTTTTATCAATAACATCAAAGGCTGGTAGTATCTTACTCTTATCTATATTTCTATTTGGTAACTTATTCATATCCTTCCTTGGATAATATTTATAACTCCTAATATGATCATTAAAGACTTCTATAGTTACGTATTCTTCCACTTCCCTATTGCCTAATAATATAGGAATACCCCTAACCCTAAACCTATAGGAAAGCTTATAACCTACACTTCCATCTTGCTCTATCTCTTGGACATCAGCTAAATACATACCCTTAAGAATCTCTGCATTGCTAGATAAGAAGTCTGCTGCTGTAGATAGGCTCAAAAATAAATTCCTCTCGGTAACCCTGTTCTCCAGGGCATGGAAATACTCAATAAGGCCGTTGGAATTTAACTTAAGATATTTCTGATTATATACATAGATGGTGGAACCATTGCCCTCTACAATCTGCCTTATATAGCCTATATCCTTGCCCAGGAATTTTTCCACTAATTGTTTTTTCTCACTTTCATTCATGGAATATAGGTCATTGGCTACATAGATTTCAGGTAAGCTGTATTCTATTTCCAAAGGGATATATATATTAGGTTTGGCCCCATACCACTTCATGGAGTGGTAGTAGGTATACTCTTGGCTTTCATCTATGATATCTAGTTCTTCCTTGAGGGAGCTTATATCCATCTTAGGATAGTGGGCAGCAAGATGTTTATCATCATTGGAAAAGATGAAGAAGGAATTGCCATCACCTAAATAGATATAGATACTATCCATATAGGGCATCCTATCTACTATGTCATTTGGATCTTTTATATCCAAAGCCCTAGTTAAGATATAGGAATTGGTATCATCTGCAAAATAAAAAACCGCCGACTTTACATTATGATAATTTATAAATTCTTCATTGGATATCTCTTTCAGCTCAAATTCCTTAGCTGTAAGTGCCTCTATCAAGCTGCTCTTTGATTTATCCCATATACCATACTTCATGTCATCATACAGGATAGTATGGTTAATTTCGCTAAAATTTAATAAATACTTACTGGGTGCAATCATATCCGCCAGAACATAAGAATTAAGCTCCCTTTCTTTATCAGCAAAAGTAAATAACTGTTCAGGAGCTTGTAACCATAGGTTTTTAGTTAAAATAATACTAATACTTACCAAGGAAATCAGTAGAAAAGTCTTCAACCTTTCTTTCATTTTAATCATCTCCTTTGGTAAGTATTACTTTTTAAGTTTACTAAAACCACCAAATCTATCATTATTGATGATGGATTTATTGTAGACGTAGATTATAAATTCCTGATCAGCTACACCTTCTGCATCAAAGCTTACGACTACCTTATTTATTCCTAAAATAAGATTTATTTGTTTTTGGAAAAAACCCATATTTCCTGATGTAACTGTCTCTGATGATAAACTAATATAGTCATCCTTAGAAGGTAGGTGGTTTAAGTTAAAATTCTTCTTAGTAAGATCAGTTGTTCCATATACTTCTATAGTAACATCCGTTCCAGTTGGAGCCTTACCATTTATAAGATAAACCTTATCAGTTATAGAAAAGGAACTCTTACTTGGACTTAGTACCTGGTATTTATTTGCATCGGAAGCATAAGCTGTGTCGTTGAATGTTCCAATGCAAAAAATAGCAAAAACAAGTAGGAACGCGACTACTAATTTCTTCCTCATATTCAACCTCCTCACTATATATAGTGACCTGAGTTTATTATATAATATCTATATTACAGAAATATTACAACACAGTTAAGAATGGGTTACACCGGATTTATAGGCAGTTCTACGCTTATTTCAGTACCCTCATTTAGTTTACTTGATAGTTTTAAGTTTCCCCTATGGGCTTCTACTATTTCCTTGGCTATTGATAATCCTAAGCCTGTTCCACCTAGTTCCCTACTACGGCCCTTTTCAACCCTATAAAATCTTTCAAAGATCCTCTTTTGATCCTTCTCAGAGATGCCTATTCCGTTATCTTTAATCTTCAATATAACCTTATCACCTTCTGTATAGCCAAAAATATCGATTCGACCATTATGGTCCGTATATTTATTGGCATTAGATAGTAGATTTAATATAACCTGCTCCATACCATCCTTATCCACTGAAATTTTTGGTAAATCCTCTTGTAGTTCTATATTTACAGTTTGATTTTTTTCCTTAAAGGAAAGGTCTAGTTTCATCTTGGCCTCATGGACTAAATCTTCTAAGGAAGTTTCTACAAAATTCCATTTGGCCTTTTCATAGTCGATGTTGGATAGTTGTAGGAGATCTCTTACTAACCTAGCCATTCGGTCACATTCCTTATCGATTACCCTTAAGAAATTCTGGCTCATTTCCTTATCTAGGTCTCCATCGATTAGGGTTTCAGCATAGCTCTTTATGGTGGTTATTGGTGTCTTTAATTCATGGGACACGTTGGCTACGAATTCCTTCCTTATATTATCTAGCTTATGCTCCTGGGTTATATTTTGAAGGACTATAATTAAACCACCAATACTCCCTTCATCATTTTTAAAGGGAGCATACTTGACCTTGTAGAACTCATTTTGAATTTCAATGATTTCATTACCTTCCAGATCCTTATCATCATTTGAAGCTTCATAGTCTATATCTTTTAAGTTTATCTTGCTGAGTTCAAAATGCTTATTGATATCATCTTCCCTTAAATTTAAAATATCCATAGCTACCAGGTTAGCATGGATAAGATGATTATCCTTATCTATGGCTATTACTCCTTCAGCCATATATTTAAAGATAGTATCTAGCTTACTCCTCTCTAAATCCATTTCATAGATGGTATTTTTTAGCTTTAAGGTTAAATAATTGAACATACTTGCCAGCTGGCCGATTTCATCGTTGGACTTAACCTCTACAAACTGGTCAAAATCCCCCTTAGCCATCTTCTCAGCCTTGGAGGTTACATCCCTTATTGGAACTGTTATGCTGCTTGCAATTAAAAATCCCAAAAGGACAGTTATACTTAAAGCCAAAATGGTGGCATTGGTCATTATGATTTTGGCCTCGTTGACTGTATTGAAAACCCCCGTTAGGTCGGAGGTCATATACAAAACCCCTCTAACCCTTCCATTGTCCGATATAACAGGATAGGCAAGATGTTTATTAGATCTATCCTCATTTAATTCCTTAATTACGTCCTCTGCCTTATCCCCCTGGAAGGCTTTTATGATCAATTTAGGGTCTAGATGTTTATAGGATAGGGCATTTTGGCCTATAATATTTTCACTGCCCTTAGATATGGATGCTATTATAGTAGGGACCTCTCCATCATATATAACATATAGGGATTCGGTAGAACCGATCCTCCAGTCATCTAAGTACTCCTGGATTTCATCCCTGTATTCAATCCAATTATCGGAAGCTATATAGCTTGAACTACTGACCAGAGTTACTATATACTGCTCCATATTATTGGTAATACTGTTAATCTGCTGGTCCTCCAACTTATCGATTATAAATACTCCCACGATTACCATTGCTATGAACACTAGTAAAAAGTATACTAGTACGAATTTCCATTTTATGCTGGAAAACATCCTTTAGTCCCTCCTAAAATAGTATCCTACTCCTCTTTTGGTCAGTATATATTTGAACTCACCATTATTGTCCTCAATCTTCTCCCTAAGCCTTCTAACGGTTACGTCTACTGTCCTTATATCGCCGTAATATTCATAGCCCCACACTTCCTCTAGGAGTTGTTCCCTGGAAAAGACCTGATTGCTGCTGGAGGCTAGAAACTTCAATAATTCAAATTCCCTCAGGGTAAGTTCTACTATTTGACCCTTCTTCCTCACTTCATACTTGTTTAAATCTATTACTAAATCTCCTGATACTATTACATCATTAACTCCTTCTGAGCTTTCAAAGTTAACCCTTCTTATATTGGCCTTAACCCTAGCCATTAATTCCCTCATGCTAAAGGGTTTAACCACATAATCATCTGCTCCCAATTCTAAACCTAAGACCTTGTCCACTTCTTCCTCTTTAGCAGTAAGCATAATAACTGGCAAGGTATATTTCATTCTAATTTCTTTTAAAACTTGGAAGCCATCCTTCTTAGGCATCATTATATCTAAAATAACCAAGTCCGGCTTCCATTCATATACCATATCAATACCCTCTTGTCCATCATTTGCCGTCTCTGCAGTATAACCTTCCTTTTCCAAGTTGAATTTAATAATATCGGCAATCTGCTTCTCATCATCTACTACCAGTATCTTGTTACTCATCTAATCACTCCATCTATCCTTATCTCATCTTAAATTATCTAATAATTATTATTTAAAGTCAATTCTTATTAATTCCAGTAGGATCTGATGGGAATCAGTATATAGCCTTACCGGAAGTATTTTGAAATTTCATGGAAAATATATTGATTTTACTATATTTATGATGTATAATTGTCCTTGATAAGGGGAGTAGCTTGCAATTAGTTAGTCGTCATTACGGTAATCCCGGCTAACTACCTAGAAATAGGAAGCGAGACCTTTGTTTAAAGTTTTCTTTAAACAAAGGTCTTTTTTGTTTGTTTTTTTCTAAATTAGTTATACTAATAATATTGTAAGGAGGCTTGGTATTATGGATTGGTATAAGTTAAGCAAGGAGGATCTATTATCCCAGCTTGATACTAATCAAGAAACCGGTTTAAAAAATGAAGAAATTGAAAAGAGATTAGAAAAATATGGACCTAATGAATTGAAGGAGGAAGAGGGTAGGAGCTTTTTAGCCAAGTTAAAGGATCAATTTGCAGACTTTCTTATCTTAATCCTAATAGGGGCTGCAATTATATCCTTTATAGTAGGTGAAAGAGTAGATGCCATAGTAATTCTAGCTATAGTATTTATTAATGCCCTTTTAGGTATATATCAAGAAGGAAAGGCTGAAAAGGCTTTAGAAGCCTTAAAGCAGATGGCATCCCCTACGGCCAAGGTTATTAGAAATGGCCGGGTTGAGGTTGTACCTTCAAAATCCCTAGTACCTGGAGATATAGTCTTACTAGATGCAGGAGATGTAATCCCTGCCGATTTAAGGCTTATTGAATCTTCTAATTTAAAGATTGAGGAAGCCTCCCTAACTGGTGAATCTGTGCCAGTAGAAAAGGATGCTGAAATTAATCTTACTGAAGATACAACCCTAGGTGACAGGACAAATATGGCCTATATGTCCACCACCGTAACCTATGGTAGGGGTAAGGGGGTTGTGGTGGAGACAGGCCATGGAACGGAAATAGGTAAGATTGCAACTGCCATCCAATCCTATGAAGACGAAGCTACTCCACTGCAAAATCAGTTAAACCAATTGGGTAAATTCTTAGGTATTGCTACTATTATCATCTGTATTATCGTATTTGCAGTAGGCCTATTACAGGGTAGAGAGCTTTTAGAAATGTTCTTAGTAGCCATCAGCTTAGCTGTAGCTGCTATACCTGAAGGCTTGCCAGCCATAGTAACCATCGTATTATCCCTAGGAATGAACAGGATGGTAAAAAGAAATGCCATAGTTAAAAAGTTACTAGCCGTTGAAACTTTAGGTAGTACCACTGTAATCTGTTCTGATAAGACAGGTACCCTTACTCAAAATGAAATGACTGTAGTTAAGCTGTATGCTGATGGTAAGATAATCGACGTAAGCGGCACTGGCTATGAGCCTAAGGGTGAATTTAAGATAGGGGATGAGGAGATCGATCCAAAATCCGTTACCGACTTGAAACTACTCTTAGCCATTGGACTATTATCTAACGATGCAGCCTTAGAAAAAACAGATGAGGGTTATAATATAGTAGGTGATCCAACGGAAGGTGCCTTATTGACCCTAGCTGGTAAGGCTAATATGACTAAGGAGGATATGAATGCTTCCTATCCAAGAATCCAAGAGATTCCCTTCGACTC
>JAAYLY010000061.1 GCA_012521625.1 Tissierellia bacterium
AGCCTTTTCTATCAGCCTTTGTCCCTTTATTTCAGCCTCTTCTATTATATTTTCTGCCTTCTTCCTAGCCGAGCTAGTAACCTCATCGGCAGTGCTTTGAGCCACGATTAAGGTATCCTTGAGGGTTTCCTCCAAAGTTTTATATTGGCGGATCTGGTCAGCAAGTAAGTTGACCTTATCCTTAAGTTCAATATTTTCCTTATAGATATTTTCATAATCAATTAAAAGCTCATCTAAAAAACTATCCACATCCTTAGGGTCATATCCCCTGATAGCCTTCTTGAATTCCTTCTTCTGGATATCCAGTGGTGTAATCAATAGCATCACTCCATTTAAAGTAATATTCTAATAGTTGACCTATATCTACCCTTTTTACTGATACCATCGATGCTATGTAGAATAAATCTACCATAACCCCTTACTGAAACTACATCTCCTTCTGCTAACTCCCTAGCAGTCTTATCTATAGGCTCCCAGTTAAGCTTTACAAAGCCCCTTTTAATCAAGTCTAGGCTGTCCTTTCTAGATAGATTATAGGCTTCACTTATGGCCAAATCTATCCTTAAGGAAGTTAAAAAGCGGATTACTTCCTCATACTCCACCTCAGGAGCTTCTAGGTCCCTCGCCTTAACCCTTTCAGCCTTAATCCTCCTATTGCCCACCTTTTCAAGGTTATATAGAACGAATTCTCCAATTTCCTCTTTAAGGATTACATAGGTACGGTCCTGATGAACTAAAATATCTCCAACCTTCTCCCTCTTTATACCTAGATTTAATAAAGCTCCTAAAAAATCCTTATGGGACAGGCTCTCAAAGTCCCCTAGGAGCTTTATACAGGCTAGGTATTCATCTACCTCCTCTAATTCTAAATAATAGGGATAGATAATAATTATCCTTCTTTCGGCAGCATCGTAGCCACCATATTCTAAATACTTTAAATCATCAAATCGATTTAAGATGGATTTAGCCAAGTAGACCTCATAGGGGTCTAAAAAATCACTACACTGGATTAGGTGTTTATTTAGTACGATTTCTATCTTATCCAGTATCCTCCTCATCTTTACGACCTTCTCACCATCTTTTATATGGGAGGTATAAAAATCCTTATCAAGCCTCATAGTTAGAAGATTAGGTTGCGGACAAGATCTAAAATCAACCTTAAAAATAACATTGCCACAATAGGTGAGAAGTCGAACATTCCAGTGTTAATCCTTAATCTGGCTAATAACCCCCTAGCTGGAGCCAAAATAGGCTCCGTAAGTTCATAGACTATCCTTCCAAGGGGATTAGAATACATACTAAAATTTATAAAGGACATAATAATCCTTATAAAGATAAGTAGTTCAATAAGGTTGACAAACCTCCTAAAAGCCTCATAAAACAATACCATCTACCCAGTCTCCTATTCTAATTACCAGGGAAAAATCCCACTACTTTTTAGTTCTTCTTGTAATCCATCTATTTCCACATGATTTGGTGCAAGGATGAAGATATCCTTAGTTACCTTATTTATTTTACAATCTAATGCATAAAGGGCTCCATTAACGAAGTCGAAGATCTGC
>JAAYLY010000062.1 GCA_012521625.1 Tissierellia bacterium
AAAAGCCTTTTAATTTAAGCCCTTGATGGAGAATATTTTCTAAGCTTTCTATTTTTCCATTGCTGGATACTAAGCTAAAGTTATTAGGCTTATCTCCATATATACATGCGTATAGGGCTGAAGATACATGCCCTCCTATCCAGCCATTGCTATCTAGCTCAAAAGGGCTAATATCAAAGTAAAGGTCTTCTATAACTAAGTTGTTTTGCTTCCTTAAGGGTTTATCCCTACTCAGATCTACTATAACGCTGCTGCTTTTTACATCTATTATATTCAGAGGTAGATGATTTAATGTATTGATTATAAAACCATACTTTTTAAGAGAAAAATTGTCCTGTTGTGGTAGATAAATTGAGATGCCTATATCAGTTAAGACTTCTTCATGAAGAGCTTCACCATCTCCTTGATTTAACCCCCAGACCGAAATAAAGCTAAAAAAATCTGCTATGGCAGAAATAAGTTCTAGGGCTTCGTCCTTGGTATTACACATAAGCAAAACTTCATTTTTTTTAATATCCCTTTTTATATATTTAATAATTCCAGCTATAAGATATGGCAAGTTTTCTTTAAATAGGTTATTTCCATCTGCAAGCCTAACTTCTAAACTATCAGCAATTTCCTTCTTACATTCAAAGGGAAGTTCTTCTTCTATATAGATCTTATTATAATCCACATCCCTAAGCCTTTTTATACTTTCTATATAAGACCTTAAGTCCTCCTCATCATTTAAAGGTCTTAAATTGATGCCAAAAATATGTCCCATAGCTGAACCATCCTTATATATATCGGATAGTTTTCTAGCTAAAAAATTCACATTAAAGATTCTATATAGATATTTGCTAATTCCCTTATTCAAGAATCCTCTATATCTTTCAGGAGATATTATATAGAGTAGCTCTATAATACCACCTCCATATCATTCAAACTTTTCTATATTATATGATATGGAGATGGTGGGTATAACTAATTCCGATTTTGGTCCCTATATCTTAAGAGAGTTTCCTTGATTTCTTCCTTATCTATCATCCTATTGATAGCATTTTTAACCGGATTAGAATCCCTCATTCCTTTTAAATACCAAGTTATATGTTTCCTCATTTCCTTAACACCAACTATTTCTCCCTTATATTCACAGGCCATTTCTAGATGTCTTATGGCCATATCTATTCTCTCCTCCACTGTGGGCAGGAAGTCTTCCTTCCCCTCCATTAGATTGATAATCCTCCTAAAGATCCAGGGATTTCCCATAGAACCCCTACCTATGGCTATGGCATCACACTTAGTATAGTCCAGCATCCTTATTCCATCTTCCGGCTCAAAAATATCTCCATTACCTATAACAGGAATTTTTACCCTCTCCTTTACTTCCTTGATAAAGTCCCAATCCGACCTTCCTGAATAAAACATCTCCCTAGTTCTGCCGTGTACTGTAATGGCGCTTACTCCTTCTTCCTCGGCTATCTTTGCTATTTCAATTCCATTGATACTTTCATTATCCCAACCCTTTCTTATTTTAATAGTTAGGGGCTTTTTAGAAACCTTAACTATATTCCTGATAATCTCCCTAACTAGTTCAGGATCCTTCATTAAGGCGCAACCATCATTATTCTTTACTATTTTAGGAGCCGGACAACCCATATTTATATCTATTATATCTATGTCATCCCTATGATTTATATAATTTTCAACTACATTGGCCATAATCATAGGGTCAGAACCGAATATCTGCATAGCAACAGGCCTCTCCTTAGAATCCGTTTGGGATAAGTTCTTAGTATTTTCATCTCCATAATAGATTCCCTTTGCGCTGACCATCTCTGTGAAGACTAGGTCAGCCCCCATCTCCTTACATAGGAGTCTAAAGGGCAGGTCCGTAATTCCTGCCATAGGGGCTAGTACCAATTTATTTTTTAGCTCTATATTTCCAATCCTCATTATTACACCTCGTATGTTTACAAGTTTTAATTATAAGAAAAGCTTCCAAAATGTATAGAATGAGGAAGCAATATTGAAAATCTTACTTTATATATTTATTTATGATCCTAAAGTATTATAAAACTTAATTCCTTATAAAAACAGATAAGTAGACAAATCTACTTATCTGTTTCTATCATGGATAATTCTTAAACCTTCTAAAGTCAACATATTGTCGACTGCTTCAATATATTTACTATCTTTGCTGATTAAGTTAGCAAAACCACCAGTTGCTATTACTCTAACTTTTTCTCCATTTTCCGACATTTCATTCATCATCTTTTCAATTATATAATCCACCAAGCCTATACAGCCATAAACTAGGCCTGATTGGATGCTGTTTACCGTATTTTTACCTATTACCCTATTAGGCTTAGCAATTTCAACCTTTGGTAGTTTGGCAGTTCTAGAGAACAGGGCATCAGAGGATATGCTGATACCAGGAGCTATTACCCCTCCTAAATAATCTCCTTCAGCTGATATGGCATCGAAGGTAATAGCCGTTCCAAAGTCGACGATTATCAATGGACCGCCGTATTTATCAAAGCCGGCTACCCCGTTTACAATCCTATCAGCCCCAACTTCTTTAGGATTGTCGTACTTTATATCCATGCCCGTCTTAATACCAGGACCAACTATCAGGGGCTCCATATTGAAGTACTTAATACACATGGCTTGTAGGGTGTGCATAAGCGGAGGAACTACAGATGAAATTATTATGCTATCAATATCCTCAGACCCTATGCCATAATGGCTAAAGATTTGCTTAAAGAGGAGTCCATATTCATCGCTAGTCCTGTTCTTCTCTGAAGCGATTCTCCAATTATTTATTAACTTTTTATCCTCATAAACTCCAAATACTATATTAGTGTTACCAACATCTATTACTAACAACAATTTTCTCCCTCTATTCTCTTTCTTTTAATTTAAGCGCTCCAATAACACTAACAACAACAATAATTGCTATGATTACTTCAGGTATACCATTTGTAAAGGCCAGACCAAAAATGGTCTTTCGGGCAGCACTTATGTCTAAGCCAAGCCCAGCTACAAACTTCTCCGCATGTAGGAGATAGATGGCTGATAAAACTCCTACAGTATTAGTTAGGGTACCCACTATAGTAGCTATTATAACATCTAGGGATTGGCTGCCCATCCTTTTGAAACTAAAATAGGACATAAGTAGTACTAGGATTATCAACAATATATTCATCAATATCAATAGGATACCATCTGAGTTTACAATATTTAAATAGATGCCATAGCATAAATATGCTAATATGGCTAACCAGATAATATTTAGCATCAGCAGGGTCCTCTTATTGCCCATTTTCTTAACGGCCACATAGGCATAATAGCTGGTTATACCTATCAATACCCTAGGCAGGACCGACACTATTGGGTTATAAAAAACTACAGAAACTGGAGTCGGGTTGGTGATGGCCTGAAAAATACTGAATAAACCAAAGATCAAGCCTACACTGGCTCCAACAATAGGTCCTTCTGCAAGGGCAGCTATTATGACTGGAATATGCATAGTAGTAGCCCTAGTAGGACCAATGGGTATAAAACCCAAGGGGGTAAAACCTAATACTATAGATACAGCTCCAAGGATGCCTATTATAGCCATCCTCCTAACATTTAAGTACTTTCCATTTTTCATAATACATACCTCCGTTCTGGCTCCATAGGATACCAGTCGTTTTTTAATTATATCAGTCATTCCCTATTCTTGTCCAACTCTAATACTAGATGTCGGCAATATACAAGACTATCAAGACTATTATAATTAACTCATAAAAATAGTCAAGATATTTATTTTATGTCCTTATGGCTTAATAGACCACCCAGGCTATCTGAATAGACGATTCCGTTAGTTATGGCTTGGGACATAACCTCTGCAGCCAAAGTGCCCAATAGGCTTATATCTGCTTCCACCCTATTGGTAGCCATAGTAAAGATGGTATCTCCATCATACATGGTATGGATAGGATTAATAGATCTGGCAAAGCCATTATGGGCCATTTGGGCTATTTTATTCGCTTGGGCCTTAGTCAATTTAGCATTGGTGACAATAACTCCAATAGTTGTATTTTTTAGGAATGGGTCACTAGCATATCCCTTTTTCAGGATATCCATAGTATTTAATAATCTCTTCTTTTCATAATCATATACTCCCGCCATTTGCTCCTTGCTTTTATAATCAAAAACATCCCCAAAGCTATTTACCGCTACCATGGCAGATACCTTTAAATCTCCCAACTGAATTGTTGCACTACCCAAGCCAGATTTCATTGCAAATTTGGGACCTAAGACCTTTCCTACTGTAGCCCCCATACCACATCCGATACAGCCTTGCCTGTCTTCCTTCTCACTTGCATTTTTAGCAGCCTCATAGCCCATTTTAAAGTCCGGCCTTATTCTATGGTCTCCTATGTTTAAATCGAATATAACAGCTGAGGCCACTATGGGTACCTTGGTAACTCCAACGTCGAAGCCTATACCCCCTTCCTCTAAATATTTCATAGCTCCAGATGCCGCTTCTAAACCGAAGGCTGAACCACCAGTTAAGACTATGCCATGGACCTTATCCACCATATTTTCCGCCTTAAATAGGTCCGTCTCCCTTGTACCAGGGGCTGAACCCCTAACATCTACACCGCCAGTGGCACCTTCCTCACATATAATAACGGTGCAGCCAGTCAAACCTTCTATAGAACAGCTATGACCAACTTTTATCCCCTCTATATCAGTAACATATCCAGTGTACATTTTCCTCCTCCTTATATTCATCCTATAATTTAATACCCCAATTAGGATACTTTTTTTCAAAATATGCCTCTAAAATAATTCAATTTTCCTTTAGTATCACATAGAAAAACTTTAGTATGACATAGAAAAAGAGGATCCTAAGATCCCCTTGCCTATACCCTATCGTTTCTGTCTTCTTTTTCAGATTCTTCCGATATAGCTTCTATATCACTTTCCAAAGTCTTACCATCAAACTTTTTACTTTCTTCCTTCTTACCTTCTAGATTATCCAGTGGAAATTCTTCATTTTCTTCTTCGTTTTCCTTGGCTCCATCTTCTTCAGCCATAAGCTCATAGATAGTTTTGCCTTGGAATATTTCTTCAAACTCTTTAGCATCTAGGGTTTCCTTTTCTAGTAAGGCCTCAGCTATCCTATGAAGGGTATCAAGGTTTTCGCTGATTAGTTTTTCAGCCCTACTATAAGCCGTATCAATCATCCTTCTCATTTCCCTATCTATTTCAGCAGCTACTTCCTCTGAATAATTTCTAGTTCTACCAAAATCCCTTCCTAGGAATATTTCTTCATCATCTGTTCCGTAAGTCATAGGTCCTAATTTTTCATTCATACCATAGTGGGTAATCATCTGTCTTGCTATTTTTGTGGCCCTTTCAATATCATTTTGAGCCCCTGTACTAATATCCCCTAATACTAAGGCCTCAGCCACCCTACCACCAAGTAATGTTACTAATCTATCTTCCATCTGACTCTTAGTTACGTAGTTAACGTCTTCTTCAGGGATATAGGCCGTAAAGCCTCCTGCCATACCCCTTGGGATTATGGTTATAAGGTGTACAGGATCCATACCAGGTAGCAACCTTGAGGTCAAAGCGTGTCCTGCTTCATGATAGGCTGTAAGCCTTCTTTCCTTTTCACTTACTACCCTAGATTTCTTTTCTGGACCTGCCTGTACCTTAATAGAAGCTTCCTCTATTAAATACATGGGTATCTTCTTAAGATTATGCCTGGCAGTCAACAAGGCCGCTTCATTAACCAGGTTTTCTAAATCTGCCGGTGAAAAGCCTGGTGTCCTCTTGGCTATTACTTCAAGATCCACATCATCATCTAGGGGCTTGTTCCTAGTATGAACCTTAAGAATGGCCTCCCTACCCTTAATATCTGGCAGTCCTACATGTATTGTTCTATCGAATCTTCCTGGTCTTAATAGGGCTGGGTCTAAAATATCAGGCCTATTGGTAGCTGCCATTACTATAATTCCTTCATTGGCACTAAAACCATCCATCTCAACTAATAGTTGATTTAGGGTTTGCTCCCTTTCGTCATGGCCACCACCCATTCCGGCTCCCCTTCTCCTACCTACAGCGTCGATCTCATCTATGAAGACTATACAGGGTGAGTTCTTCTTAGCTTGTTCAAACAAGTCCCTTACCCTACTGGCTCCTACACCTACGAACATCTCAACGAAGTCTGAACCCGAGATGGAAAAGAATGGTACTCCTGCTTCCCCTGCTACAGCCCTACTTAAATAGGTCTTACCAGTACCAGGTGGTCCAACTAACAACACTCCAGTAGGTATCCTAGCTCCAAGCTCCATATATTTCCTTGGATTTTTAAGAAAGTCTACAATCTCTTGAAGTTCTTCCTTTTCCTCCTGTAAGCCAGCTACATCAGCAAAGGTAACCAGCTTACCATCATCTTCCCTATGCAACTTTGCCCTACTCTTACCGAAGGACATTACCTTACCGCCGCCTCCCCCTTGGGACTGCTGCATAAATACAAACCAGAAGACAGCAAAGGCAAATAAGACTAGCAAGGTTGGAAAAATATCTGCATACCAAGGCCTAACGGCATCTGGTGCACTGCTATATCTGATTAAGCCTCGATCTACCTTATCCTTTAGGTAGTTATCATAGAAAGTTCCTCTAAACTCATTAGGTAGATTAGTCGAAAACTTAGTCCCGTCCTTAAAGATACCTTCTACCTTACGCCCATCCATGTGTATGGATTCTATGTTATCTGCTTCCAATTGTTCTACCAATTCTGTTACGTCAATTTCACTAACAGTTTCTATATCTGTACCTACCATCCTAACGCCGAACATAATCAATATTATGATTAATAGGTATATGCTCATTCCTTTAAAAAACCTTCTCAATACAAGTCCTCCCTCCAATTTTGGGTAGATATCTATTTTGTATTATAATCTCCTCATTATAACACACTAGGGAGATTTATTCAATCTATTAGCTGTAAACTTCTTCCTTTATTGCCGCTATATAGGGTAAATTCCTATACAACTCCGCATAATCTAAACCATAGCCCACAACAAACTCATCTGGTATTGAAAAGCCCAGATAGTCCACCTTTACCTCTATATTCCTCCTGTCGGGCTTATCCAATAGGGTAGCTATTCTTACGCTATTGGCTCCCCTCTTCTTCAAAATTTCTGATAGGTAGGATAGTGTTAAACCTGTATCGATAATGTCTTCAACTATTAGGACATCCTTACCCTCAACAGAGAAATCTAAGTCCTTTATTATCTTAACTTCACCAGTTGATTCAGTAGAGGAACCATAGCTGGAAACAGCCATAAAATCTATCATAATGGGCAGGTCAATATGCTTACAAAGTTCTGCCATAAATATGACTGCACCCTTTAGTATACCTACCACTAATAAGTTCTTTCCTTCATAATCCTTAGTTATCTCTTTTCCTAATTCCTTAACCCTTGCCTCTATCTCTTCCTCACTTAATAATACTTCCTTAACAAAACTCTTCTTCATCCTAGTCCTCCTTGGTCAATTTGATAAATTCTATTGCCAATATTTTTTTCGTCTTCTTGGTAATCTTATATAGGTCACTTATTCTATAGCCTACTACCCAAATAATATTTTCATCATCGAGAATTAAGGGGATCCTATCCCTCTCATCTCTGGAAATTTTCAGGTCTATAAAGAAATCCTTAAGCTTTTTACTCCCCCTCATACCTAGGGGTACGAACCTATCTCCACTCCTTCTATTCCTAAGAAGAAGCTTACCCTTTATTTTATCATAATCGAAGTACTTGATATTGTCTATGTTTTTCTCTTTAAAGGTCTCAGCCTGGTCTAAAAGCCTTAAATTCAAGGCGAACCCTAAGTCACTAAAATAATTATACCCAATTTCTAATTCATAAACATAGGGTTTTATGGCCTTTTTACTAGCCTTTTCAATTACCAACCGATTATAATCTACCCTAGCAACCAAATCCTTAGGCAGCTGGATCAGCTTTCCAGTCTCCCCTGATAAAAACAGCTCATTAACCCTGCTAATATGTAACTCCCCAAAGCCCTGAAAGACACCCATAAGCCTTGTAACAGCCAAAATAATCATTCTTTGCTGGATACTAGGGTCTAAGTCCTTAAATTTATCCCTATCTATGATTATAGCTTCCTTATCCTCACTAATACAGGCTTCAGCATATTTTCCCAAAGTATATCTATTGAGGAAGTCCTTATCCACTTGGCTAGTCTGAGACAGCCTCCAAAGGGCTTCCATTAGATTGGGATTGAAGTTTTCCTCTAAATAAGGTATTAACTCCAACCTTATTTTATTCCTAGTATAGATGGGTATTAAATTTGTTCTGTCTAATACAGTTTCTATCCCTTTAGCCCTTATGTATTCTTCTATTTCTTCCCGTCTAATATTTAATAAAGGCCTAATTATGTCCTCATTAGAAAAATACATACCACAAAGACCATCTATACCTGTGCCCCTGATTATCCTCATCAATAGGGTTTCAGCCTGGTCGTTCATATTATGGGCAACTGCTATTTTTCCACCCTTATAGGTTTTTAAGATCTCTCTAAAAAAGCCATACCTCAATTCCCTACCAGCCTCTTCTTCGGATATCCCATGTTTAGCTGCATATTCAACCATATCCACCTGGGTAGAAAAAAAGGGCAACTTTAATTTATCTGCTGTGTTTTTTACAAATACTTCATCCCGAAGAGCCTCATCCCCCCTTAAACCGTGATTTACATGAGCAATTAGTATATTAAAATCAATATATTCCCTAGCATAAAGTAAGGCATATAATAAAGCCATAGAATCTGGTCCGCCAGATACGCCTACCACTATATTATCCTGATGATTGATCAATTTATACTTCCTTATATTGTCCAAGGCCTTTTTTTCCATAGAATCACCATTTTTCTTTTATATACTATAATACCTTAAGATTCAATAAAAGTTAATATTAAAAACAAAATAAAAGGGAGATTTTTCTCCCTATAAGCTTCTCCAAATCTTAGTGGCAATAACAGTCATATCATCCTTAGCTTGGCCCTTACATATAAAACTAGCCCTATTTATAATTTCATTGACTATCTTCTTGGGGTTGTTGGAATTTATATTCATTATAATCCTCTTCATCCACTCAACAGAATCCTCTTCGCCAGAATTACAATCCAGCACACCATCGGACATCATTATTAGAATGTCACCATCCTCCAGCTGTTCCTCATAGATTTTTGAATCTACATCTTCTAAGATCCCTATGGGTAAGGACTTGGAGCTTATTATATCTACCCTATCCTTTCGTTTTATAAATGCACAGGGTGATCCGTTCTTTATCATCTGTAATTTACCAGTATATAAGTCTATAAAGCCTAAATCAAGAGTAGTAAATCTTTCGTCGTTGGATTTTATCCTTAAGAATGAATTAATAGTTCTAATGATTAAATACTTGTCCATGTTAATCTCCATCAACTTCTCCAATAGCTCTATGGCAATACTGCTTTCCCTACTAGCCTTCTTCCCAGTCCCCATACCATCACAAATCGCAATATAGTTAGTGTTGCCTATTTCACCAAAGGAATAATTATCTCCTGATAGCTGATTATTAGAATTTGGTAGGCTGGCTACCTCAGTAAAGCTTGTATATCGATTAGCCTTTCTAAATCTAATGATGTTGCTGCTAGTATTATTAGCTAGGGTATAGCCAAGGGATAGCTTATAACCAAGGGCATTAGAAATGATTTTCCTCAATCTTTCTACCTGTCGTATATCCTTGATAGTTGTTGGAAGCTCCACTAGAATTTCTAAATAATCCTCTGGTAAACTTAACACCATCAAATCCTTAATATCTATCCGCTTATTTTTAACTTCCCTAATCAACAACTCTTCCAGCTCATTATCGAATTCAGGATTTGAATATAGGTCTAAGCTTAATTCCTCTATGATGGTACTAAAATTTTGAAGCTGATCTGCTAACAGCCTCCTCTGCTCCATCAACCTTTTATTCCAGACCTGCTCCGCCTTCATGGGTAAAAAGTATTTATCTATGTTATAAATTAACTCCTTAGCCTTGATACATTGATCCTTTATTTTATTTATCAGCTCTTCCTCATCGTCCTTTCCAATTTCCGTTAGGCCAATTAAATTTACTAATTTATAATAGCTGGTATAATAGTCTTGCTGCCAACAGCCTTCATAGTTAGAACAGTTTTTGCAAGTGGCATTTGTCACATTGTCCACTATATTATAAATGTCTACCTTGGAATAGGCCTCTTCTTCATCTATGGCTTTAATTATAGTCTTACTTAAACTACTAAAGAGGTCTGAAACATAATTTATTTTTTTAACTAGGTATTCTTGCTTTTTCTCTTCATACTCCCTTCGGATGCTTGTTGTGGGGATAAATAGCTCTTCTAGGTCCAGCTTTAAATATTGGGCAGCTGCTAAAAAGGAAATGCTAGCTATAAATAATTCCCTATAATCTATAAAGGGGGTACCTAATTTATTTATATAATAGCTTATAATTCCATTACCTAGGATAAAGCCCAATATGGACCCAGCTTTTCCTAAATCCCTAAAAAGTCCAGCTAAAAGTCCCCCTATAGTTAAAATGGAGACTATAAAAGGCATCTCCGGATTGCCCATAAAAGTAACAAGGCCTAAGACACTACCCGAAACCGCCCCCATCAACACCCCTTGCTTATAAGCTAAAAATACTATAAGAAGTATGCTGATTATATTAGTTAAGCTTATTCCAGCTAAGCTAATGCCCTTTAAGCCTGATAGGACTAATGCTAGGCTTATAAAAGAACATACAAGCTTTTCATTGTTAATTTCCCTACTCCTCAACTCTTCAATAGGTAAACTAAAGGCAAAAATATAAGTCATGGTAAAAACTAAGATCCCTTCGAAGACGATTAGAAAGATGTCATAGATGTAAAAGTCTTCAATAAGACCAGTTATGATTAATCTAGCCAAAAAGAAGATGATGCTATTTAATAGGGCCGACTTTATTAAGGATAAGTCCTCTATTTCCTTTAATTTATTAAAGATTAGATAAATGCTACCAGCTGCCAATACATAATCTAAAGCTTTTAAACCCATATTGCTTAAAGATCCTATTATAACCGAAAGTAGGAGATAAGGATTTGATCCCTTAATTATGAGATAAGCACTCAAAAATGATATTCCAAAGGGCGCCAGTCTTTCAATGATGCAGGCTCTACTTATAAAAAAGCCTATAATTAATAAGAACAATTCTTCCTTACTAAGATCTAATTCTACCTTCTTCCTACCGATTGCGGACTCCATTTTTAACACCAATCTCACCTCTATTTAGTATTGTTGACTGTATAATACCAAATAAAGGCTTTAGATTTTGTCATTATGAGACTGTAGAAAGTAATAAATTTCAGACATTTATTCCTGATAATTTAAACTACTTTAACTGGCTTCATTAAAAGTTAAATTAAGTTACTTTAACTCTCAAAGTATTGATTTTACTAGATTTAAAGGGTTAAAGTACTCTTTTCTCTTTAAATGTAGAATTATGGTATTTTGAAAAATAAAAAACCGGATAAACCGGTTTATAAACAAATTAGTCCATATGGTTAAATCTTCTACTGCGAGTGTTTCTTCTAGTATCCCTAGTCTTCAGCTGATCCATCTTTTCATTACTATCTCTTAAAAATTGATTTAGTTTGTCTTCGAAAGACATGGATTTTTGGGCTTCATTTCTCTTATTCCAATCGATTTCTACTGGTCTATTAGTCTTAGGCTTAACCTGTCTTATGGATAGGCTAATTTTACCGTCATCACTAATAGATAGTACCTTTACCTTAATCTTCTGGTCCTTTTTCAGATAATCATCTACTCTTTCTACATAATCATGGGATATTTCTGAAATATGAACAAGTCCACTTTTTCCTTCCGGTAGTTGAATAAAAGCACCAAAATTAGTAATTCCAGTGACAATGCCCTCAACTACTTCTCCAACAGATACAGGCATAAATAAGTAATTCCTCCTTAAAAATATTAAAAATATTATCATTCTCAGTATAGCCTACAAACCCTAATATGTCAATTATTATCAATCTTAAAAAAATTTAAAAAAGTTTTCTTTATCCTATCCTTATCTATTACTATAATCTCTCGCGGTTTGACCATGCCTAGCTCTTCCCTAGCCACCTTTTCAACAAATTCCAAGGAATCACTTTTTTCAATCTCTGCTTCTAATTCCTCAATCTCATATTCCAGAGTTTCAATATCTTTTTGTAGGGTAAGCTTTTTAAGCTCCAATTCCCTAATCATCCTATTTTGGTTGATTAAAATCACCATAATATATACAAGGATACCTAAAAAGATTATTCTACCGATTTTAACCTTTTTTCTCCTTTTCTTCCTCATGATATGACCTCTATTCTCATGGAGTTTCATTTCTTCTTTTTAGTTATTTCAATATATTTCTTCCCATCTAACAAAGTCCTTTTTATAAGTTTAAGAGTTTTATTGGAGTTTTTTCCAATAACAGTTCCCATTTTTCTAAAGGGATAGCTGATTATCCTTATTATCTCATTAAATAACTCCAATATCAACTTGAAAATCTTCTTAAGTAGTGAGTAACTATATCGGGAAATTATCTTAAGGTAAAAAATAAAACCCATTAGAAATCCTAGTACTACGAAACCTCTAATAACACCATCGGTTTTATTTAGGAAAAATTTAAAGGTTATAAAGGTAACTATAAGCCAAAATAAAATATCTTCTATGGCAGTTATTAGCTTCCTAGGTCTGGAGAAATACCTTAATACCCTATAGAAATCATAAAAACAACCTAGGATGAGACCATTATTTATGGCTAATAAAAAGATCCAAAATTCATCTTTAATATCTATCAGGGACATCACCTTCACCACTTATTTGAATATCTTACCCATAAAGGATTTAGGGGCTCCTTCCTTGCTTGTATAGGTTAAGCTATTTATTAAACCTGAAATCTTAACTATACCTTCATCTAGATTTAGATTAGATATGTTCAAATCCTCTCCCTTTATGCTTAGACCTCCCTTAACAGTAGACAGATTTATAGTATGCTCATTAAAGCTATCAACAGACTCCACACCTGTTATATTTAATCTTTCTCTATCATCCAATACAATTTTTTGCTCTCTTAAATTTATATCGCCCATATTAACCCTCCTTACTTTCTAATATTTATGTTTATAACCCCCCTTTTATGCCAATCTAGCTTTCAAAAATGAGGAAAAGACCACTTTTGTGGTCTTTTCCTTGGGACTTAAGTATATTTGAAGGAGTTGCTGGCTTATTAGTATTAGCATATTTAAAGAAGATGCTGATTATTAAATTTTATTCCTTTTATATTATTCTTCTACATCTTTTATTTATTCCCTTCTTTTTTTGCAAGTAAATTTATAAAAATTCGAAAAAATTTTAAAAAGAATCCATCTTCTATAATTGATTCCCTTACTTATATGATCTTATACATCTCTTCCGCTTCATTTTTACCAATACTTTCCTTAATCATGGTCACCTGGACCTTCATACTACCGCTGCCGAAGATAACCTCCACTATATCATCTACTTTAACATCATCTCCAGGCTTGGCCACCTTTCCATTTATTAAAACCCTTCCCTGCTCACAAGCCTCTTTGGCAACGGTACGCCTCTTAATGATCCTAGAGTTTTTAAGAAACTTGTCTATCCTAATCTCCATCACTCCTTGAAAAAAAATCAGGTATATAACCTGATTTTTTAGTTAACTTATTTATTACTACTTATTAACAATTTCCTTTAGTGCTTTACCTGCCTTAAATACTGGTGCATTTGAAGCAGGAATTTGAATTACTTCTTCAGGATTTCTTGGATTTCTTCCTTCTCTTGCTTTTCTATGTCTTACTTCAAATGTACCAAAACCAACTAACTGAACCTTGTCACCTTTTGCTAAAGCCTCTTCTACTGATTTGATAAATGCATTTAAAGCAGCTTCAGCATCCTTTTTGGTTAAGTTACTTTTTTCTGCTATACTAGCTACTAATTCAGCTTTGTTCATTAAAATTCCTCCCTAAATAAGTTTTTTATTCTTTCTTTAAGCTAAATAAAAAGTAAAACTTTTTATGATTGCCTACAAATCCTTAGCCCTATTCCAAAGTTCATCCATTTCTTGTAAATCCATGCTTTCTAATTTTTTACCCATTTTTTCTGCTTCTAATTCCATCAATTCTATCCTTTTTATAAATTTATTATTGGTTTTATTTAAAGCAACTTCCGGATTTACCTTCAGGAATCTACTTAAATTTACAACCGCAAACAATAGATCTCCAATCTCTTCTTCTATTTTCATATCATCAGACTTTTTCATAGCTTCCAATACCTCTTCATATTCCTCTTTTATCTTATCTAGAGGTCCTTGGATATCTTCCCAATCGAAACCTATATCTGCAGCTCTGTCTTGAAGCTTACTTGCTTTTAATAGGGCTGGTAGCTTAGGTAAATCTTTTAATTTCTCTGTAAGGTTCTTATATCCACGCTTTCTATCCTTTAACATATTCCAATTATATACCACATCACTGGAATTATCTACATTTTTTTCTAAAAATATGTGGGGATGTCTATAAATTAATTTGTTTACCAGCGCGGAAGTGATATCAATTATATTAAAATAGCCTTCTTCATCAGCCATTTGACTGTGAAAAACCACCTGAAGGAGTAGGTCACCTAATTCTTCCATAAGGCTGTCGTAATCTTCATTATCTATGGCATCTACCACCTCGTAAGCTTCCTCTATAACCGACTGCCTTATGGACTCGTGAGTCTGCTCTAAATCCCATGGGCAGCCATTTTCACCTCTTAATATCTTCATTATACCTATTACGTCCTTAAAATCAAATATTTTTCTATCTTTTTCTTCTAATTTTGGTACATAAAGACTTGTTAGGTGGCCTACATTTTCCATTCTATCTAATTCATATATAGGAATATTATATACCTCTTCCTGGCTGTCTATTCCTGCACTATTAATAATCCAAACCTTATATTCATCCCCGTATATTTCAGATAGGGCAATTTTAACCTCATTGATTATCCGCTGGTTATATACCTGGGTTATGATAATATCAGTATGGATGTCTAAGGAAAGCTGGTCCAAATCACTTCCGTCTATTATTTTAAGCCCATTTATAGGGTCTCTACCTAAACTCTCTATAATAGGCTCTATGAAGCTCATACCCGATATTACTTCCAGATCTAAATCCTTACTTAAGAGGATTTCCACCGTTTTTTCAGCTAAGAGGGGATTACCTGGTACGTAATAGTTTATTTCATCCTCCCATTCTGCTGCCTTTATTAATTCCTCTACTATCCTTTCATAAACCTTATCTAGATTTTCCTCTCTCTCATATATATAGTCAAAGGATTCATATGGTATATTATGTTGTCTGAAGTACTCCACAGTAGGATGTTCTTCAGTCCTTAAGAAATTTTTCTTGCCGCTTTTTATCCTTTCTGCAGCCCCTAATGTTAACTTATCTATACTACCTGGTCCTAAACCTATTATATATATTTTACCCATCACAAACTCCTTCTTTTCTATTTGAATATACGGTATTTTTCTAATCTCTTAGCTACCCTATCTCCCTTGGGTAATAGCATTAGATCCTCATTTGTTATAGTACCCGTTATTATCAATAATATAACATATATTATTACCCCAACCATTATGGATACTAGGGTTGCAAGTTTTGAACCTATTATATTTATTATAGCTAGATAGCTAAGCTTAACTACAAGAGCCATTAAGGCTGCTGAAATAAATGGTTTTATGAAAATATCCTTAAAGTTAAAGCTCATCCTAGTTAGTATACGTAGGCTTATTAAATCAAGGATACAAGCCACTGCATAGGCTGAAACAGTTCCTATGGCAGCCCCCTTGACATTTAGGCTAGGTACTACTAACAAGATATAGGTAATAATTACCTTGAAGATGGCACCAATAAATAGGTTTATAACTGGTATTAAAGGTTTACCTAAACCCTGCAACATGGATGTTAATGCCTGCACTAGGGTTAAGAAAATTACTCCAAAGGATAGGTATTGTAGAATTTCCCCTATGCTGCTGATGGTCTCTTGGGTATTGCTGAAGTATAGTAACTCAATGATTGGTCTTGCTAAAACGAATAAGCCAAAGGCACAGGGTAGTCCAATCAATAGGGTAATTCTAATCCCCGAATTTACTATACCTTCTATTTCAGCCTTCTGCTTCCTGGCCCTTGCATTGGATATGGCCGGTACTAAACTCATGGCTATGGATACTGAAAAAACCTGGGGTAAATTTATTAGGGTTTGGGCATAACCCTTTAATTGGCCGTATAATTCATTGGCTATTTCCTCAGTGTAATTAATTAGTTGAAGCCTTTTAATAACCATACTGGCGTCGATGGCATCTAAAATAGGAGTAATAGCTGACCCTATAGTGATTGGGATGGCTATCATTAACAAATCCTTGACGATGGCACTAACCCTATATTCCTCCTTAATTGGGGAGGACTGGATTTCTTCATTTATTCTTTTCTTATTAGTTAAAAATACTATGTAGATGGCAATAGTTCCAGCTATGGCCCCTATGGAACCTCCAAAGGAAGCCCCCCCCGCTGCAATGGGAATTCCGTAATCCAAAAGTAGTAGGGTTATACCTAAGCCCATTAACACCCTAAAAAACTGCTCTGCTATTTGGGACAGGGCAGTGGGCACCATATTCTGCCTTCCTTGAAAAAAGCCCCTAAAAGCTGACATTATTGGTACGAAGAATAAGGCAGGTACCAAGGCTATTAAGGCATAATAGGCATTTGGATTGCCTAGTGAGTTAACTATATCCCTTGCATTTATTAAGACAAAGAGGGATGTAAGTATCCCTGCCATAAATAGGCCTGTTAAGGCTACTTTAAAGACCTTATAGGCGTTCCTATAATCACCTATGGCGGACTTCTCCGAAACTAATTTGGCTATGGCCACTGGTACTCCTGAAGTGGATATGGTCAACATAAGAACGTAAAAGGGATAGGCCGTCTGATAGTAACCCATACCTTCTGGCTTAATTATATTACCCAGTGGTATCCTGTAGATAGCTCCTAGGATTTTAACAATAACCCCTGCAATTCCTAAAATGGCAGCACCTTTTATAAAGCTATTTCCCTTGCTCATTTCTTCACCTCAAATCGGATTCTCATTATCAATCTCTATTAATAATCATAATCTATATATTAATTCCTGTAATATCTCCAATATCTTGATTTTATCCTATCCTAGAAATCACATAATATAATATATCACAAGTATATAGGACAATAAAGAAGGAATTTGGAATTCTTTACAATAATAGCCCTTTCTGTGAAATTACTGTCTTTTTAATAATATCTTATATAAAAAATAAAATACCTACGCATGTAGGTATTAATTTTCCATCTGTTTCGATAAAAATTTTGAAGCCGTTTCTAAGAGCATTACTTCCATATCCCCCATGTGGCTATTGGCTTCCTTGGATAACAAGATAACGGAACCAATTGGATCGCCCTGCATCACAATAGGTGATATTACCATGGATACATAGTCTTCCACATTATCATCCTCATAATATATCTTGATGGGCCTATTTTCATCATCCGTTACATAAGTAGTCCTATTTTCTATTATCCTCTCTAATTCAGGGCTAATCCGCTTCTCTAAATAATCCTTCTTAGAAGCTCCTGCAACGGCTATAATCATATCCCTATCAGAAATTATAGATATGTGACCTGTGTTTTCATATAAAGCTTCACAATACTCATTGGAAAAATCATTTAACTCACCAATAGGGGAATATTTTTTCAAAATTACCTGGCCTTCTCGATCGGTAAATATTTCTAAAGGATCTCCTTCTCTAATCCTTAGAGTTCTTCTAATTTCCTTAGGAATGACAACTCTGCCTAAATCATCTATTCTTCGAACGATACCTGTAGCCTTCAAAATAAATCCTCCTTACTATCAATCTAGTAAGATTATTATTCAACTAACAGGTCATTTTTATGCATCATTGTCATTTATTGTTATTGAGTTTATTTACTCTATCTCTATATATACCTTAATTTTCCCCTTATCCATCAATTCCTCTATATATCTAGTATAGGACTGATCCTTTAGTTTTAAGATTATCTCATCCTTCAACTCTTCAAAAGTGTCCATTCTTTCATCCAAGCGGATAATATGATAACCTACTTCCGTCTTAACTAGGTCACTTATTTCCCCTTCCTCTAGCTCAAATACAGCCTTTTCAAATTCCTGTACTGCTGCAAACTTACCTCTAGAAAAATATCCTAGATCACCACCATTGATGGCAGATTGGCTATCCTTGGACTCCCTAATGGCCAGTTCTTCAAAGCTTTCCCCCTTTTCTAAGGCGTCCAGAACTTTTTGCCCTTCTTCCTCAGTACTCAAGAGTATATGGCTAGCCCTTACTATTACCAAGTCATCCTTATACTGGTTAAAGTAATCTTCCGCTTCATCTTCACTTATCTCTATGCTGTCCTGAAACTCCTTATTATGTTTACTAAATAGTATATCCTTTCTAGTGAAGTCCTCAAAGTATTCCATTGTCATACCATTGGACTGTAGGAATTCATTAAATTGCTCTTCCCCACCAATATTTTCAATTATCTCTTCAATCCTTTCATCCACTTCCTCTTGGCTAACGCTAATATTTTTTGTCTCTGCATCCTGCATTATCAGCTTTTCAACTATCAAGGTATTTAATACATTTTCCTTAATTTTAGACTCTAGGGTCCTACCATCGGAGCCCACTTCCGTTAAGGCATCCTCCCCTAGTTGCCTCTCATAGGATTGCCTGTAAAATTGAAATTCTGTATCAAACTCTTCCTCTGTTATCCCTTCATCATTTACCATGGCCACCAAGCCTTCTACATCTTTAGCACAAGCGCTTAAGGCTATGGATAGAAGTAGGGTAAATATTATGAGCATTTTATAAATTTTTCTCAATTATAACATCCTTTCTTATAGAAGCAGTTAAATGTAAGTATTTGTCCATACTTATTTAATATATACTCCTTATTAAAATATATACTCCAACCTTGCGGATGGAGTATTACAGATAGATTCATTATAATTATATCTAATTTTTATTCATATTAAAACTATCAATTTTTTCTATTAAAGTTTTTAGCTCTCCCAGTAGGTCCTTCCTATACTTGTATTCTAAACAAGGATCGTTGGATAAGTTAAATACAAGATTTCTTCCATAGTCTTCCGATAGGTGATGGATAAGTTCTAAGGAAAGCTTATCGCTAGATGTCAATTCTAATTTCAACTTTTTATTAGTTTGAACTATGTTCTTAATGTGGTTCCTATTGGCCAAGGCCTTGATATAGGAAATAGTCATCAAATTATTAACCTCTTTTGGAACATCCCCAAATCTGTCTATAAGCTCATCTAACAACTCACTATAATCATCCAGCTTTTCTATGGCTGCAATCTTTTTATAGATTTCAATCTTCAACTCTTCATCCTCTATATATTTCTTAGGGATATATCCATCTACGCTTATATCAATAGTGGTTTCAAATCTTTCTTCCACCTTTTCACCCTTCAACTTGCTTATGGCTTCCCTCAAGAACTTAACATAAAGGTCGTAACCAATGGCCTCAATATGACCATGCTGTTCTGTACCCAAGAGGTTCCCTGCCCCTCTAATCTCCAAGTCTCTCATGGCGATTTTAAAACCTGATCCAAATTCAGTGAACTCCTTAATAGCCCTAAGCCTCTTTTCAGCCACTTCCGATAAGACCTTATCTTTCTCATAGGTAAAGTAGGCATAGGCTATCCTATTAGACCTACCCACCCTACCCCTAAGTTGATAAAGCTGGGATAATCCCATTTTATCCGCATCATAGATTATAATTGTATTTACATTGGGTATATCTAGGCCTGTCTCTATTATGGTAGTACAGACCAAAACATCATGATTCCTATTGTAAAAGTCCATCATAACATTTTCCAGCTGTCTTTCAGACATCTGGCCGTGAGCAACGGTAAACCTAGCCTCAGGCACTAAAGCCCTAAGTTTAGAAGCTACCTTATCTATGGTTTGAACTCTATTGTAGACGAAGTATACCTGGCCACCCCTGGATACCTCTTTTAGTATAGCATCCCTAATTAGCTGTTCATTAAATTCTACCACATAGGTTTGAATAGGATACCTTTCCTCCGGCGGCTCCTCTATTACCGACATATCCCTTATACCTACCATGGACATATGGAGGGTTCTGGGTATAGGGGTTGCTGATAGGGTTAAGACATCGATGTTTTCCCTTAGTTTCTTTAACTTCTCCTTATGTTTAACACCAAACCTCTGCTCCTCATCTATGATCAAGAGACCTAAATCCTTAAATTTTACGTCATTGGATAAGAGTCGATGGGTTCCAACTACTATATCCACCAGGCCATTTTTTATACCCTCAAGGGTTAATTTGATCTCTTTAGGAGTTTTAAACCTGCTTAACAAAGCTGGCTTAATGGGAAAGCCCCTAAACCTTTCCACTATAGTATTGTAATGCTGCTGAGCAAGAATGGTAGTAGGTACCAAGAAGGCTACCTGCTTTCCGTCCATCAGCGCCTTAAAGGCTGCCCTCAAAGCAACTTCAGTCTTACCAAAGCCTACATCACCACAAAGCAGCCTATCCATGGGCTTTGGCTTTTCCATATCTCTTTTAATCTCCTCGATTGACTTAAGCTGTCCCTCCGTCTCTTCATAGGGAAAGAGGTCTTCAAATTGCTTTTGCCAGGGAGTGTCCTTGCTAAAGGCATAGCCTTCCAACATCTCCCTCTTTGCATATAGCTTTATTAAGTCCTCGGCCATATCCTCAACGGCCTTTTTAGCCCTCTTCTTAGTTCTCTGCCATTCTCCACTATTTAACTTGTTTATTTTAGGCTTAGCAGAATCTGGGCCAATATATTTTTGGATTAAATTCAACTGATCTACAGGGATGTATAACTTATCCTCTCCCCTGTAGCGTATAGTTAAATAATCCTTTTTAACCCCTTGAATATCTAATTGAACTATACCCTCATATTGACCTATTCCATGGTTTTCATGGACTATATAGGTGCCTACGGTCAAATCAGCTAGGCTTATGGTTTCCTTGGGTTTCTTCTTAGTCCTAGTCTTCTTCTTTTGAGCTCCAAAGATTTCCCTATCGCTTATGACTAATAATTTAATATTGCTATACTCAAAACCGCCCTGGACGCTACCTGTAGTTATAAATAGCTGACCTGACTTTATTTCCCCCTTCTTGCCCGGGCTAAATGTGCTATCAATTCCATATTCCAAAAGGGTCTCC
>JAAYLY010000063.1 GCA_012521625.1 Tissierellia bacterium
TGAAATTAAAAACTACTACCGGATAGGCCTTACATGGTCCAGCAATGCCCTTGAAGGGAACACCCTCACTCTAAGTGAAACAAAGATCCTCCTGGAAGACGGACTGACTGTCGGAGGGAAGCCTCTTAGAGATACCTTCGAAGCTCTGGGGCATGCAAAGGCTTATGACTTCATGTTTACATTGCTTAATAGTTACCAAATAACCGAGGAAGACGCCCTTACAATGCACCGGATGTTCTATACAGTTATTGATGCTGAGGAAGCGGGAAAATACCGCAGTCGCCCAGTCTTTATAACAGGCTCAAAATATGAAGTATGTCCAGTAGAACAGATAGAAGACGAAATGAAAAAGCTGTTCCATTGGGCATGCTCCGAGCGTGATAAATACCATCCGGTTCAATTTGCCGCCCAGTTGCATAAGCGGTTTGTATTTATTCATCCTTTCATAGATGGAAACGGGAGAGTTGCTCGGTTGCTGATGAATACGGCGCTTATTCAAGACGGTTATATGCTGGCCATAATTCCTCCGGTCTTGCGACATGAGTATATTAGCTTACTAGAGCGTGCTCATGAAGATGATCAGCCTTTTATGGACTTTATTGCCGAACGCGTTCTTGAGTCTGAAAAGGAAATTATGAGGTTATTGAATATCCCTTTTCCTCATCTATCCTAAAATAAAATAAGAGCGGTATCTGTCCGTTAAGATTCCGCTTAAAATATACCCAGTGGTAATATTTAAGCCATTCCGCTTTTATTATAAAAAAGAGAGCCTCTACCGGGATAAAGTCCTGGAGGCTCTCTTTGTGTTTCTGGTGTAGCTTTGATGCCATTGTCATATTGTATGACGTAGAAGAGCAATGGCCGCTAGTATTCACTTGGGTAGAGGATTGTTGTCACAGATCTGTCCCATTCGGTAATAATCCAGATCTTTCCCTTGCTGGTCTCATATGCGGCCAGTATCCGCTCGCCTGTCCTGGCTGCCATATCATTCAGATCTTTATCCTCTTGGCAAAGGTCTCCCCAGTCATTTTTCCGGTATCGATTAAAGGCTGCTATGGCTTCTTGAGCAAATACCGGGTTTTCCTTCATTTCATCGGCTACACCTTTTGTTGCGAGTATCGCTCCATATTCCATGGGTTTCTCTCCTTGCTTAGCTCGCCATGTCATTGATAGTGCCGGCCAAATCTGCTGGTACCGATTGCGCCGGCTTAAGTGTCCAGGCTGCAAAAAACTGCATCTTGAGCTTCCGGATTTTATGGCTTCTAAAAAGCATTATGAAGCCAGACTTATAGAGGATGTTATGGCTGGTCGATCGGATTCTTGTCCGGCAGATGATTCGACGATCCGGAGATGGAAAAATGGAAAATACCCACCCAGTTTGCCTTAATCATCTGGAGCTTCTATAGCACGGGGAAGTTTCCAGTAAACTGAACGAACTATTTACCCCTAAAATTTTCCAAAAAACAGGCGAAAATCCGGGTATTTCAGAATAATGCTTCCAAATTGCTACCACGGACAAAAATTAATCCTCTGATACCCTTTATTTTACTGGGTTCAGGGGCCTTTTAACGTCTATTCCCATTCAATTGTAGCCGGTGGTTTGCTGGTTATGTCATAGACCACCCTATTTACCTCTTTTACTTCTTCAGTAATTCTCCTGGATACCCTTTCCAGTACATCTAGTGGGATCTTAACCCATTCTGCAGTCATGCCGTCTACAGAGTTGACTGCCCTAAGGGCTATAGTATGGCAGTAAGTCCTCTTTCCATCTACTACTCCTACTGATTGGATATTAGGCAGTATTGCAAAGTATTGCCAGATATTAAGGCCGGCCTTTTTTACCTCGTCCCTAAAGATATAGTCAGCTTCCCTTAGGATGTCTAGCTTTTGCTTATTTACTTCACCTAAGCACCTAACTGCCAAACCCGGTCCTGGAAATGGTTGCCTTTCGACTATTTCCGGGGAAATACCTAATAATCTTCCAACCTGTCGAACCTCTTCCTTATATAGGTCCCTCAAGGGCTCCAGCAGCTCAAAATCAATATCCTCAGGTAATCCGCCCACATTATGATGGCTCTTTACAGCCACCTTGCCCTTGGAGCCTGATTCTATTACGTCGGATTTTATGGTCCCCTGGACTAGAAAATCGATATCTGGCAGCTTCTTCTGTTCTTCTTCGAATACCCTGATGAATTCTTCCCCGATTATCTTTCTTTTTTCTTCAGGGTCAGTTACGCCCTTTAGTTTAGTCAGAAATCTTTCTTCTGCATCAACTACTATTAAATTCATATGGAATTCATCTCTAAAGACCCTTTCCACTTCTTCCCTTTCGTTCTTCCTCAGTAAACCATGGTCTACAAAAACGCAGGTTAGATTGTCTCCTATGGCCTTATGGACTAAGACAGCAGCTACAGAAGAATCCACACCGCCTGACAAGGCACATAGGGCCTTTTTATTACCAACTTTTGTCCTTATTTCCTCAATACTCTTATCGATAAAGTCTTGCATAAGTCCCTCCTTAAGGTTTAAGGAGAGCATTTAAAAAATTTTGCTCTCCCTTTAGTATCTTATTTACAAATATAGAAATAGAATATAAAGCTTTCCCATTCCATACTATCTTCTTGAGTAGTTTGGCGCTTCCTTAGTTATGTCGATATTGTGTGGATGGTTTTCTACTAGCGTAGCTGAAGTGATCTTGATGAATTTAGCAGTATCTTGTAGGGTTGGTATATCCTTTGCTCCACAGTAGCCCATACCAGATTTTAATCCGCCGATTAATTGATATACTACATCTCCTAGGGCACCCTTATAGTGGATCCTACCCTCTACACCTTCAGGTACATACTTCTTAGTATCTTCTTGGAAGTACCTATCCTTACTACCTGCATCCATTGCACCTAGAGAGCCCATTCCTCTATAAACCTTGTATCTTCTTCCTTCGTATAGGATTTCTTCTCCTGGACTTTCATCTGTACCTGCAAATAGGGATCCAGCCATTACTACACTGGCTCCTGCTGCTAAGGCCTTAGTTATATCTCCAGAGTATTTAATACCTCCGTCTGCAATAATAGGCACTCCGTATTCCTTAGCTGCCTTTGCGCAGTTTATGATGGCTGTAATTTGAGGTACTCCAACACCTGTTACTACCCTAGTTGTACAGATGGAACCAGGTCCTATACCCACCTTTACAGCATCTGCACCAGCCTTTATCAATTCTACTGTTGCTTCAGCTGTAGCTACGTTACCTGCAATTACTTGTAGGTCTGGGAACTCCCTCTTGATTAACTTAACTGAATCGATAACACCCTTAGAATGTCCGTGGGCAGTATCTACTACTATTACGTCTACTTTAGCTTCAACTAAGGCAGCTACCCTTTCTAGCATATCCTTAGTAACGCCTACTGCTGCTCCTGCCAGCAACCTACCTGAGCTATCCCTGGCTGAGTTAGGATACTCGATGGTCTTTTCAATATCCTTAATGGTAATCAGGCCAGCTAATCTATAGTCATCATCTACTAATGGCAGTTTTTCTATCTTATGTTGCTTCATAATCTCTAGGGCTTCATCCATAGTTATGCCAATCTTAGCCGTTACTAAGTTTTCCTTAGTCATTACCTCATCTATTCTTCTGCTGACATTCCTCTCAAACCTGATATCCCTGTTAGTGATAATACCCACTAACTTCCTATCCTCATCCGTTATTGGGACTCCTGAAATCCTATATCTTTCCATTAGCTCCAGAGCATCTGAAACTGCATGGTCTGGTGATAGGTAAAAGGGATCAGTTATAACTCCATGTTCCGATCTTTTAACCTTATCTACTTCTAAGGCTTGCTCTTCTATAGTCATATTCTTATGGATAATACCTATTCCGCCTTCCCTAGCCATAGCTATAGCCATTCTGGCTTCCGTTACCGTATCCATTCCAGCACTCATTAAAGGTATATTTAATCTAATCTTCTTAGTTAGCTGTGTACTTACATCAGTTTCCCTTGGCAGTATCTCTGATTTCTGAGGCACCAACAACACGTCATCAAAAGTTAATCCTTCGCCTACAAATTCCACTAAAAACTCCTCCTCATACGTTTTTTATTAGTATACCACAAATAAACTTGTTAAAGACAAAATAATATATTTTAATTAACTTAACAAATTTATCAATTCTTGTCAATAATTAAAAGCCTTGAGAAAACGTTATATACTAACTTCGACAAAAAAAGAGCACTAATTTTTTAGTGCTCCACTATCATAATCTTCAATCCTCAACTCATAGGCCTGCCTTTCATGGTCTACCCTAAGTTTTATATAGTCCATTATACCCGTCTCCATTAGGCCATATACCGCCATATTGAAAAGGAGTATGCTGGTTACTATAAATATAGAGAAGATATCGAATTTTATGATTAGGTCTTCATCCTTTTTCCTCTTATAGCTGCAGTATAACAACTCCCCGCCTAGGATAATCAAGATTAGAGGCCAAAGATTTATGAATAGATTTACTGCTGATATCTTACTTATCTGGCTTATAAAAAGGCTAATACCGAAAAGGATAAGGACTATACCCATGGATATGCTGCCTACTCTTTTAATCCTCATTATTCTCCCACCTCATCTTTTCCGTCAAGTTGGTCTTTGTTTTCATCCACCCCACCATTATCTAAGGCCTTCTTATTCTTACTTAAGATTACTATACCTAGGATGATGAAGATTAGGGAAACTATGGAAGTTTGGATATAGTTCCTAAGCTGGTAGGGTACAAGAGGAAAGAGAATCCTCTCTACTATTATAATTAAGCCTATGGCTATTAGGCCTGTACCCACCCATTCTGGTTTTATCTTAGAAAGCTCTATATCTTCGTCCCTAGCTTCCTTTGTACCATCCACCAGCTGTAGGGCATCGAAGAAGCTGTAAAACCAGATTAAGGGTAGGAGGAATAATAATAGAGATATGCCTAACCAGCCCATAAAAAATATGGAAAAGAAGAAGGCTGCCATTATTAATAAACCCTTAGTTTGGTAACCAAGATACATATGGCCTGCACCTGGAACTACAGATAAGGCTAGGGTTATAGTTTTCTTATTAATTCTACAATCTACCAGATCGTATCCTTCATCGTTATCGTAAACCTCCCAAAGCTCCAGCTTCCTCCAAGCCGAAAACATATCTACCAAGGCTATTAGCCAAATAATTGGATAGACTAAGATTGCTAATAATAGAAAGGAATCATCATGGGATAAGATGGATAATCCCACCCCACCTGTAAAAATTGCCCCAAAGATCATAAAGAAGATCAAGGCCCTTTCCTTTAAGCCTATATATAAATGGGCAAGACCGGGTACTGCTGATAATAAAAATGCTATTAATTTACTCTTATCTCTCATCGCTCTCCTCCTCAAATCTATCAATATTTTCAATACTCGAGATCAGTTCAGATGTGGAATTAACTATTCTTTTAGAAAGCCGCCTAATGCTATTGGGCCTTACATCTACCATTTCGATGGATTCCCTAATCCTAGGTACCGCATCTACTAGGCTGGTATAAAAGCCCCCTAAGCTTAAGAAGATGGTTATTGAGGCTACTGCCACATAATATATAAGTTGATAATTAAAGGTATTCTTGTCATATTTACTAGCCCTTTTATCAGCCTTACTTTCCTCAATCTTCCTATCCTTCTTATTAATAGGCTTAACCTTCTCCTTAGAAATGGCTTGAATCACACTGGCTGTAAAGTTTTCTGCTACTAACTTACTGGCTAAGTCTATTTCTGCATCCTCTATTAAGGAGAGGAAGGTTTCCATGCATTGGTCGCAGGTATATAGGTGTTCTTCCATTTCATTTAATTTTTCTTCCGATAAGGATTTAGTCTTATAAAGTAACCATTCAACATAATCATAATGCATTTTCTTCCCTCCATTTCTCCTTTAATAATTTCTTAGCCCTATATAGGCGGGATGCAACTGTCTTGCTACTTACACCATCTTCCACAGCTATTTCATCATAGGATTTTTCCTCAAAATAAAACTTCTCCAGGGTAAGCCTATATATATCAGGCATGCTATTTAATACCTTATTAAGCCTTTCCCTTCTTTCCTTTTCCAGCATTAGGCTTTCAGGGTTTTCCTTTTCAATAATATTCCTGTCTAAATTAGCTTCATCTAGTACTTCATCCTTATATTTGGCCTTTTTCTTCCTAAGCCAATCTATGGATTTATTAGTTGCTATCCGGCCTAGCCAAGCCTTAAAATTCTGCTGGTCATATTTGGGTAGGGAGACATAGAGCTGTAAGCAGACTTCCTGGGCTATATTTTCCACCTCATCATAATCCTTTATAAAGTTAAGTATGATTGCAAAGATATAATTCTTATAGATACCTATCAAATCAGAAAAAGCTTCCTCATTTCCTTCCTTAGCCCTTTCTATCAGGATCCTTTCATCTTCCATGCCTCCCCTCCTCTCATTAATAATAACGTAGTAAATTCTAAAAGTACTGCAATAAAATAATAAATTTTTATAATTGAAATATTAATTAGAAAGAATTGAAAGACCTTCCCCATGATAATATCTTAAATACCCTTCATAGATGCACTCCAATTGGTCGCTTTTTGCAAAATCCATTGGGGCCGTAAGGCTTGGATTCTTATCTATTATTTTTATCCCACTCTTTAAGAGTAATTCAGATACGAATTGGGAGCAGAAATACTTATACTCCCTCTTAATGGGATAGTTAAAGGCTGCAGATACTACCCCCAGGAAATTGTAGCCATATTTATCCCTTTCCTTTTTAAACCTTTCTAATTCAGCCTTAAGCCTATTATATTGCTCATCTGTTATCTTCAGTGAATATAAGGCACATCTAGTATTTGGAAAGCGCCTAAAGGTTCCATTTTCTATATCCTCCTTAACAAATCCACCTATTATGGGATTATAAGGCTTAATCCTTCCAAAACTATATAATTCCTTTAAATCCCTATCAAGGGCTATAGATACATGGGTGTAAAGGTCCCCCGTATAGATATTTATAGCCTTGGAAAAGAGGGAACCGCTGTGAGATAAAAGGATATAAATAGTCTTCATCTAAAACACCTCTTCTCTTTCTCTGTGATGTTCCATATATTATAACGAAGATTGTTTTACAAGTACTGCAAAAAAGAAAAAAATTTTTTCCATATAAAAAACCCTCCAAGTTTAAAACTCGAAGGGTTTTTAAGTCAATTTTTTATTACATCATTCCACCCATGCCGCCCATGCCGCCCATGGCTGCAGCTGGCTCTTCTTTCTCTACGTCTGCTATTGCACTTTCAGTAGTTAATACCATAGAAGCAACGCTTGCAGCATTTTGTAGAGCTGATCTAGTTACCTTAGTTGGGTCTACGATACCAGACTTGATCATATCTACATATTCTTCATGTAATGCATCGAAGCCGATACCTGCTTCTGCTTCCTTAACCTTTTCTACTATGATTGAACCCTCTAATCCAGCGTTGGAAGCTATTTGTCTTACTGGCTCTTCTAAAGCTCTTAAGATTATGCTAACACCTGTCTTTTCGTCGCCTTCTACTTCTTCTAACAGCTTAGCCACTGCTGGGATAGCATCGATTAATACTGTTCCACCGCCTGGTACTATACCCTCTTCTACAGCAGCTCTAGTAGCAGCTAAGGCGTCTTCGATTCTAGCTTTCTTTTCTTTTAATTCAGTTTCTGATGCAGCACCTACTTGGATTACTGCAACTCCACCAGCTAATTTAGCCAGTCTTTCTTGTAATTTTTCCTTATCGAATTCTGAATCAGTTTCTTCCATTTGAGATTTGATTTGCTTAACTCTAGCTTGGATATCTTCGTCTTTTCCTGCTCCGTCTACGATTATAGTGTTTTCCTTATCTACTTTAACCTTAGCAGCACTACCTAACATATCAATTGTAGCTTCTTTTAGGTCGTATCCTAATTCTTCTGAAATTACTGTACCACCTGTTAAGATGGCAATGTCTTGTAACATTTCTTTTCTTCTATCTCCGAATCCTGGTGCCTTAACAGCCACGCAGTTGAATGTACCTCTTAATTTGTTAACTACTAATGTAGCTAAAGCTTCGCCTTCAACATCTTCAGCTATGATAAGTAAAGCTCTTCCTTGTTGTACAACCTGCTCTAAGACTGGTAGGATATCTTGGATGTTGGAAATCTTCTTATCTGTAATTAGGATGTATGGTTCTTCTAATTCTGCAACCATCTTGTCTGTATCAGTTACCATATAGGCTGACAGGTAACCCCTATCAAATTGCATACCTTCTACTACTTCTAGAGTAGTTCCTAGGGATTTGGATTCTTCAACTGTAATAACTCCGTCGTTGCCAACCTTTTCCATAGCATCAGCTATTAATTGACCGATTTCTTGATCATCAGCTGAAATGGAAGCAACTTGTGCAATATCTTCCTTGGAGTCTACTTCCTTGGAGAATCTTCTAATTTCTTCTACAGCCTTTTCTACAGCCTTGTTGATACCGTTCTTTAAGATCATTGGATTTGCGCCTGCAGCAACGTTCTTAAGACCTTCCTTGATGATGGCTTGAGCTAATAGGGTAGCTGTAGTAGTACCGTCCCCTGCTACATCTTGAGTCTTAGTAGCTACTTCCTTAACTAGTTGTGCACCCATGTTTTCATATCTATCTTCTATTTCGATTTCCCTAGCAATTGAAACACCATCGTTTGTAATTACTGGTGCACCGAACTTTTTGTCTATAGCAACGTTTCTACCCTTAGGTCCAAGAGTAACCTTAACGGTATTAGCTAATTTATCAATACCTCTCTCCATTGCACGACGAGCGTCTTCACCGAATTTTATCTCTTTTGCCATTACTATATACACCCTTTCTTCTAATGAGATTTGACAAATTATCGAATGACAAGATTTATTATAAATTTGTCCTTTGACTAAGTTGATCAAAATAAATTGTCAACAATCAATTGTAATCTGATTATTCTTCAACCACCGCTAAAATATCGCTTAATTTTAAGATAGTTAATTCTTCACCGTCAACTTTTACGTCTGTTCCAGCATATTTAGAGAATATTACTTTGTCGCCAACTTTAATTTGGTCCTTTTTCTTCTCATCATTAAGGATATCATTTCCAATAGCAAGAACTTCAGCCATTTGAGGTTGTTCCTTAGCAGAACTTGGCAATACGATACCGCTTTTAGTCTTTTCTTCTACTTCGATCTTCTTTATGACTACTCTGTCACCTAATGGTTTTAGATTCATTAGTACTCCTCCTTATTTCATCTTTCTTTATTAGCACTTGATGCTGGCGAGTGCTAATACCCAACTCATATGTTACCTTAAAGCATACACTTTATCAAGTATTATTAATTATTGATTTTTTATAGATTTAAGGCAAAAAAAGCTATTATTTTTATAAAATTTAATTATTCTCCTAATTGCTTCCATTATATCACTTTTTTGCCTAATTTAAAACTAAAAAGTAAATTACTGGTATTATAATTGAAGGAAGTAAATTGGATACCCTGATCTTCTTAATTTCCAATTGATTAAAACCTAAGGCCATGATTAATATGCCACCTACAGCAGTCATCTCTGTAATCAATTCTGGTGTAAGTATATCCTTTACATATTTAGCCAGAAGGGTTATACCACCTTGGTAGACGAAGATGGATATAGCTGAGAATATATTGCCTATACCCAGGGTGGAGGTAAAGATTATGGAAAAGATTCCATCTAGGGTAGATTTGGCAAAGAGGATCTGGTGGTTGCCAGTAAGGCCAGACTCAAGGGAGCCAACTATGGCCATGGAGCCTATGCAAAAGACAAGGGTTCCATTAATAAAGGCTTTAGCAAA